>JBOIFZ010000165.1:0-4566 GCA_050741735.1 Burkholderiales bacterium | reverse complement strand
TCGTCGTAAGTCATGATGCGGCGCAGAACGATCTCTCCCGGCGATGCGAGCTCGGTGCCGACGCGATCGGTCAGTCGGTAGGCGACCCGGTAACGCAAGTCGAATTCGCTCACCTTGCCGCTGCTGGACAACGACAGGATGAGCTTTTCCTGCGACTCACCGACGATCTGGACCACCGCCTCGGCCTGGTCGCGGTTTTCTACGATGCGGGTCTTGCTCCCGGTGCGGATGGCACGTTCGAGATCGTTGGCAAACGCCGAGAAACCCGGCGCCTCGACGTGGACGGTCTGGAACGGGATGGTGGCCTGCCCGCGCAACTGGAAGCCGCAGGCGGAAAGCGTCATCGCGACGAGGAGCATCGCGATGACGAGGACTGAGGTCCGAGGACTGAGGACTGAGTTAAAAACGGAAGAACCCATCCTTAAAACATTGCCCCACATCCCGACCCTTGGCTGGGAGTACTCGTCCCTGCGGATTTTCTCAGTCCTCAGCACTCAGTCCTCAGTCCTGTCGTTCAGACAACGATGTTCACCAGCCGTCCCGGCACTACCACCACTTTCTTGACCGTCTGTCCGGCAATGTGTTTCTGCGCATTCGGGTTTTCCATCGCCAGCCGCTCGATCATGGCGCGGTCCGCGGTGCGCGCCACCCGGATGTTGCCGCGCAGCTTGCCGTTCACCTGCAGCACCAGGTCGATCTCGTCCTGCTCCAGAGCCACTTTGTCGACAAGAGGCCAAGGAGCGTCCAGCAGGTCACCGTGCAGCTTGATAAGGCCCAATTCCTTCCACAACGCCGAGGTGACATGGGGCGTCACTGGATAAAGCACACGCAACAAGATATCTAGCGCCTCCGAAGAGGCCTGAGACACCGCATTTACGCTGACAGATCCCTTCCCTCCAGAGAATCCTTCGAGCAAATTGAGCATCTTCATACAGGCGGATACGACGGTGTTGTACTGCATTCGTTCGTAGTCATAGGATGCCTGCTTCAATGATAGGTGGATTCCTCTACGAAAATCGCGTATCGCAGATGGCTGCGAAGACCAATCCGTGATTGGAATAAAACCGTCGCTCAAAGTAAACATTGTGTTGTCCTTGCCCCGTCCGGCAGCGAAGAACCAAAGCCTCCGAAGAAACCGGCTGGCACCTTCAACGCCATCATCGGACCACTCAAGCGTCTGCTCCGGTGGACTCGCGAACATTACGAACAGGCGTGCTGTGTCAGCGCCGTATTGATCGATCAGCGCCTGCGGATCCACGCCGTTGTTCTTGGACTTGGACATAGTGCCAATACCACCCGATTCCAGCGGCTTTCCGTCCGCTTTCAGCACCGCTGCCGTGCGCTTGCCCTGGTCGTCGAATTGCAGCTCCACATCCGCGGGATTGAAGTACTCCACCCGGCCACTTTCGGGCTTGCGGAAGAAAATCTCGTTCAGCACCATGCCCTGAGTAAGCAGCCGGGTGAACGGCTCGTCCAGCTTCACCAGCCCGAAGTCGCGCATCACCTTGGTCCAGAAGCGCGAGTACAGCAGGTGCAGGATCGCGTGCTCGATGCCGCCGATGTACTGGTCCACCGGCAGCCAGTAGTTGACCCGTTCATCCACCATGCTTCCGTGCTGATCGGCACAGGCGAAGCGCAGGAAGTACCAGGACGAATCCACGAAGGTGTCCATGGTGTCGGTCTCGCGCCTGGCCGGCTTGCCGCACTTCGGACAGGCGGTGTTGAGGAAATCCGGCCGCTTGTTGAGCGGATTGCCGCTACCATCCGGCACGCAGTCCTCCGGCAGAATCACCGGCAACTGGTCGTCGGGCACCGGTACATCGCCACAGGATTTGCAATGGACGATCGGGATCGGGCATCCCCAGTAGCGCTGGCGCGAGATGCCCCAGTCGCGCAAGCGCCAGGTCACATGTTTCTCGCCAAGGCCTTTCGCCTTGAGGTCCGCCGCGATCGTGTCCATCGACTGTTGATACGACATATCGTCGTACTTGCCGGAGTTCACGCAAACGCCGTAGTCGGCGTACCAGGGCTGCCACGCGTCAAGCGAGTACGGCCGGCCCTCAACGTCGATCACCTGCCAGATCGGCAGACCGTACTTCTTGGCAAAGGCGAAATCGCGCTCGTCGTGGCCGGGCACGCCCATCACCGCGCCTTCGCCGTAGCTCATCATCACGTAGTTGCCGACCCACACTTCGATTTTCCCGCCGGTCAGCGGATGCTCCACGAATATGCCGGTGGGCATGCCCTTTTTTTCCTGGGTGGCGATCTCGGCCTCCTGCACGCCACTACGCTTGCACTCCTCGACGAATTCGGCGAGCTTGGGATTGCGCTTCCCCGCCTCCGCGGCCAACGGATGCTCCGCGGCCACGACAACGAAGGTCACGCCCATGATGGTGTCGGCGCGGGTGGTGAACACCCAGAGCTTGCCGGCCTTGCCGTCGAGTACATACGGGAAGGCCAGCCGCACCCCGAAGCTCTTGCCGATCCAGTTGGCCTGCATGGTTTTTACGCGCTCGGGCCAGTCGGGAAGGCGGTCCAGCGAGGACAGCAGCTCTTCGGCGTAGCGCGTGATCGCCAGGTAATACATCGGAATCTCGCGCTTCTCCACCAGTGCACCCGTGCGCCAGCCGCGGCCGTCGATCACCTGCTCGTTGGCGAGCACGGTCTGATCCACCGGGTCCCAGTTCACCGTGCCGGTCTTTTTATAGGCCAGTCCCTTCTCGAGCATGCGCAGGAATAACCACTGGTTCCAGCGGTAGTAGTCCGGCCGGCACGTCGCGAGCTCGCGTTCCCAATCGATGGCAAAGCCCAGCGACTTGAGTTGCTTTTTCATGTCGGCGATGTTGTCGTAGGTCCATTTCGCCGGCGGCACGTTGTTGGCCATCGCCGCGTTCTCGGCGGGCAGCCCGAACGCGTCCCAGCCCATCGGCTGCAGCACGTTGTAGCCGCGCATCCGGTAGTAGCGCGACAGCACATCGCCGATGGTGTAATTGCGCACGTGACCCATGTGAAGCTTCCCCGACGGATAGGGGAACATCGACAGGCAGTAGTACTTCGGCTTGCGCGAGGCGTCGATCGCGCGGAAGGATTTCTTGTCCGCCCACTCTCGTTGAACCTGCTGCTCGATGGCGACGGGCTGATATTGCGGCTGCATGATGAATGAAACCAAAGCCTCAAAAAGGCGGATTATAGCGTTCAGATCCGCATTCGTTGGGCGTTTCAGGTCGTATCTGTCGGGGTAAACTTGGTGCTGCAGGGGAACTCATGATGCTCATTCGCGCAGGGATCGCGGCCCTTTTGATATCCGCCGCCATGCCGTTGCAGGCGGCTCCCGACGCCGTGGTCGAAGGCGTCCAGTCACCGGCCTGGATAATCCGCGACGGGAAACGCCAGCCGCTTGCTATCGGCACCGAATTGAAGAGCAATGACGAGGTCGCTACGGGCGTCAATTCGCGCCTGCTGTTGAGACTTGGCGACGGCAGCATGGTCAAGCTCGGCGAGAACGGTCAACTGCAGATTTCCGGCCTGTTGCAGCGCCGGCAGCAGAATTTCGTAAAAGCGACGCTTAAGGTGCTGGCGGGCGCGTTTCGCTTTACTACCGAAGCGGTAACGCGAACGCGTGCCAGACGCGACATCACCGTGCAGTTTGCGACCATCACTGCCGGCATCCGCGGCACCGATATCTGGGGTAAGAACCTGGGCGACAAGGAGGTGCTGGTGCTGATCGAGGGCAAGGTCACCGTTACCCGCGCGGGCGATGCCCCGCTAGAAATGAAGGACCCGCTGACCTACCTGCAGGCCCCGAAGACCGGCGCTGCAACCGTTAACGCGGTACTGATGGAGCAACTCAAGGCCTGGGCCGCGGAAACCGAAATTGCCGCGGGCCAGGGTGCGATCCGCAAGGGTGGCCTCTGGAAGCTGTACCTCGCCAGCTATGATCGCCAGACCGATGCGCTGGGGCTCTACGACAGCCTGCGCCGCGATGGATATCCGGCGCACATCCTGCCGCAGGCGGTCGACGACGGACAACGTTACCGCGTGCGCATCGCGGGTTTCCCCAACGAGCAGGAAGCCAATGCGCTAGGCGCTCGACTCAAAGAGATGAATCCTCGTCTCGAACCAATGGCTTCGTTGCGGTAAGTCCTTGGAGCGCGCGCCGCCGGCAATCCGACGGAGTTCGCCATCCAGCCAAACAGCACACTGCTGCTGCGACATCTGGTCGGCGAAGTCAGCGCACCTCATCCCGGCCCGCTCCCCCCTGACCTCATCCCGCCCCTCTCCACAATTGGAGAGGGGGAATAGGTCAAATTTCGGAAAGGGTGATGAGCGACATAGCTCGGGCACGCTAGCTCCTTCTCCGCGCGAAGCGGGGAGAAGGCGGGGGATGAGGTGCAGGGTAGAGTGCCGGGGTGAGGTGGGTATAATTCGGCACCGAAACTGCACCTGCCCTCGTTTTCCGAATGTCGATTCTCGAAGGTCTGAATCCCCAGCAGCTCGAAGCCGTCACGCTCCCGCACCAGTCCGCGTTGATCCTTGCCGGCGCCGGCTCGGGAAAGACCCGGGTGC
>JBOIFZ010000164.1:0-2199 GCA_050741735.1 Burkholderiales bacterium | reverse complement strand
GCATATGACCCGGCTCATCGACGATCTCCTCGATATCTCGCGCATCAGCCGCGGCCGAGTACAGTTGCAGAAGGTTGCTGTCAGCATCGCCAGCGTGGTGGCTGGCGCGAGAGAGACCGTGCGGCCGCTGACCGAGGCGCGCAATCAGAGCGTGGACATTGTGATGCCCGCCGAACCCGGCAGCGTTCTTGGCGACGAAACCCGTCTGATTCAGGTGTTGTCGAACCTGCTGAACAATGCCGTGAAATTCACGCCGGAGGGCGGACGCATCACGCTCACGGTTTCGACACTAGCTCAGGAAGTCTTTATCACCGTGCGTGATACCGGCATAGGCATCCCTGCCGACATGCTGGAGCGCGTATTCGATCTATTCACCCAGCTCGACTCGTCGCTGGAACGCTCGGAAGGCGGGCTGGGCATCGGACTGACCTTGGTCAAGAATCTGGTCGAGATGCAGGGAGGAACAGTGTGGGCGCGCAGTGAAGGTCGCGGCAAAGGCAGCGAGCTCACCGTGCGCCTTCCGCTATTACCTGAGACGCCACAGGTGGGGCCCGCCCCCACTGCCGGCGGTGACGAACCCGCGCCGGCAAGCCGCCGCCTGTGCATCCTTGTGATCGACGACAATCGGGATGCGGCCCAGAGCCTGTGCATGCTGCTCGATCTCCTGGGACACGAGACCCGTGCCGCCCATGATGGGCCTTCGGGACTAGACATCACGAAAGAGTTTCGGCCACAGGCGGTGTTTATCGATATCGGGATGCCAGGCATGAGCGGTTACGAAGTTTGCCGTCGTTTGCGCAAGCTCATCCACACGCAGGACGTGGTGTGCGTCGCGTTGACAGGATTCGGGGCCGAAGAAGATCGGGAGCGCTCGCGCGACGCCGGCTTTGATCATCACTTGGTGAAGCCGCTCGAACTTGCCGCATTGCGGGACATCCTGCTAGAGATACGTCAATAGTTCCGGCGTGGCAGCAATGCTACGGCCCATCTTCAACCGCGCCAGGCGCGGCTCGCCACGCATGGGTGCGGGGCCCTTTCTGCCAACATCCTGGGCGCCAGTTGCGGAAGGCCGTGCTCAAGTCGAAAGCGCAGCAAGCAGCGCGTCCTCGACGCGTTCGATCCAGACAAAATTCAATTGATTGCGCGCGGCCTCTGGAATGTCTTCCAGATCTTTTTGGTTACGCGAAGGCAGGAGCACTGTTTTGATTCCGGCACGCGCCGCCGCCAACACTTTTCCCTTGATCCCGCCCACGGGAAGCACGAGACCGCGCAGGCTGATTTCACCGGTCATCGCGGTGTCGCTGCGAACCGCAGCGAGCGCGATGAACATGGCGACTCCAGCGCTCGGACCGTCTTTAGGTATCGCTCCCGCCGGGACATGGACGTGAATATCTTTGTTGTCAAAAGCATCGTCTGCAACATTGATCTCGGCGGCGCGCGATTTGACGAGACTCAAGGCAGCCTGCGCGGACTCCTTCATCACATCCCCAAGCTGACCGGTAAGAATCAGTTTTCCGCTGCCCGGAACGCGAGTCGCTTCCACAAACAAGATGTCCCCGCCAACCGGTGTCCACGCCAAACCGGTCGCAACTCCCGGAGTGCTCGTCCGCATTGCGATTTCGCTTTCAAATTGTTTCGCACCGAGAACGGAAGGCAAGTCTGCGGCCTCAATGTTTACACGCGCGGTCGCACCCTCTGCGATGCGCATCGCGGCACTGCGGAAAGCCGTGGCAATCTGCCGCTCGAGGTTGCGCACGCCGGCTTCGCGGGTGTAGTCATGAATAATCGCGCGTAACGCATCGTCGCTGATGCCACTCTGCTCAGAAGATAAGCCGTTTGCTTCGAGCTGCCTTTTCACCAGATAGCGGCGCGCGATCTCGATTTTTTCCTCCTCGGTGTAACCGGGAAGTTGAATCACTTCCATGCGGTCGCGTAAGGGGCCGGGAATGGTGTCGAGAATGTTGGCGGTGCCGATGAACATGACTTTGGAAAGGTCGAACGGCAGCGCGAGGTAGTTGTCGCGGAAGGTCGCGTTTTGTTCGGGATCGAGCACTTCGAGCAGGGCGGAAGAAGGGTCTCCGTGAAACCCGGCGCCGAGCTTGTCCATCTCATCGAGCATGAACACCGGGTTACGCGTTCCCGCCTTGCGTATTGCCTGAATGATGTTTCCGGGCAAGGCGCCGATGTAGGTGCGGCGGT
>JBOIFZ010000163.1:0-4829 GCA_050741735.1 Burkholderiales bacterium | reverse complement strand
GTCGCGGTTGAAATCCCGCAGGCATTCGCCGATGCGCGTGCCCCCGGCCCATCCGGCGGCAAGCAGGTGCAGGCGTTCCTGCGATCGCCACGGGTCCGGGTCGCGCAGCGCCTCCGACACGCCGGTGATGCGGGTGTGGAAAATGAAGCAATGCACGTCGGCCAGCTCGGCGCACAGCGCGCGGGCAAGGCGCAGGTAAAAAAAGCTGTAGAGGCTCATCGAACGGCTCACGTCCAGGAGCAAAAGCAGGCGCGGACGCACGCGACGGCGTTCCTTCCAGGCGAGCCGCAACGGCGTGCCGCCAGTGGCCACGCTCCGCCGTATGGTGCCCTGCAAGTCGAGCCTGCGGCCATGATGAAAGCGCGCTTCACGGCGCAGATGAAGGTGCTTCAGGCGCCGGGCGAAACGGCGCATCAGCGCCTCGATGTCGCGCGCGTGTTCCGCCTGATTCAACTCGCGAAAATCCGTGGACGCCAGAGATTCTTCGCGGCTCGCCCTGTGTCTGGCGGCGCCAGCGTCAGCGTCAGTGTCGCCGGCGACCCCGTGGCCCGCGCCGGAGGCAGGCTCGCTTCGGCTGCCGTCGCGCACCCCAGCGGCCGGCTCCCGCGCCGCGGCGGTGACAACGTTGCTTTCCACGAATATTTTTTTGTTCGGCGGCAGGAAGTAGGCGTCGAACAGGGCGTCGAAGCGCCGCCATTCGTCGCCACGGCCGCACAGCAGCGCCTTGAGGCTCCAGCGCAAGATCTGCCGATCGAGAATCCCGGTCTGCACGGCCGTTTCGAGCACGCGGACCGAATCTGCGCCGCCCACGCCGTAGCCGTTGGCGCGCAGGAAGCCGCTAAAGCCGGTCAGACGCGCCCGCAAGGCGGCGCCCGGGTCAACGGCCGGGGAAGCCGCGACGATCAACATGCCGCCGCAATGCGGGCGACGACCTCGCGGGTAAACCCGGCGCGGTCTTCGCGGGTCTTGACGAGCGCGCTCAGGGTTTCAAGGATACGCTCCGCCCCGTCGTCGTCGATCGCGGAAATTCCCATGCGCAGCAGCGCCGCCGTCCAGTCGAGCGTTTCCGCGATGCCCGGCTTTTTCTGCAGGTCCATGCGGCGCACGCTTTGCACGAACTCGACCACCTGGCGGGCAAATTGTCCAGCCGCCCGCGGTGCCTTGATTTCGACAATCGCCAGTTCCTTCGCGAAGGCGGGATAGTCGATGTACTGGTACAGGCAGCGACGGCGCAGCGCGTCGGAGAGTTCGCGCGTGCCGTTCGAGGTGATGACGACCAGCGGTCGCGTAACGGCGCGCACGGTGCCGAGTTCCGGGATCGACATCTGGAAATCCGACAACAGTTCGAGCAGGTAGGCTTCGAAGGCCTCGTCGGCGCGGTCGACTTCGTCGATCAGCAGCACCGGCGGCTCGGCGCAACTGATCGCCTCGAGCAGGGGGCGCTTCAAGAGATAACGCTCGGAGAAGATGTCCTGCTCCTTGACGGCAGCCGGGCGCTCGTCGTGTTCGAGCAGCTTGATCGCCAGTAATTGCCGCTGGTAGTTCCACTCGTACATCGCGGCGTGCACATCGAGCCCTTCGTAGCACTGCAGGCGGATGAGCCTGGCGCCGCGCACCGTGGCAAGCGCCTTGGCAACTTCGGTCTTACCCACGCCGGCGTCGCCCTCCAGCAGCAACGGCCGGCCGAGATCGAGCATCAGCAGCAACGCAGCCGCGAGCGCAGGCTCGGCGATATAGCCGGCGCCCTCCAGCTGGAGCTGCAGGCCGACGACCTCATTCATGCGTTGGGCGGTGGGATTCACGCCGTTTTCCTGGAAAACAGGCCGCGCAGCCAGTCCTTGAAAATTGTCCACATGAGCGCGAAGGCGCTCAATTCCCCGGCCGCCAATGGAGGGAAAACCGCTGCAGCCGCCAGGGCGCCGCTGCCCCCTGTTGCGGGAGTCACTCGTTGCGCCTGCAGCGCGCTAACCTGGCCCGCGAAGTTGTCGGCGAACTGCTTCAGGATCTGGTCGGCAACCGCGTTCATCATGCGTCCACCGAAGGCAGCCGCCTTGCCGCTCATCGATACTTCGCTCTTGCCCATCAAAGTGCAGGAGCCTCCTTCGGCGGCCTCGATACGAGCAGTCAGATTCATGGAGGCACCGGAACTCCCGGTGCTATCGGTACCCTTGCCGAGCAAACGCAGCGTCCGGGCGGCCGGGTCCACATCCTTCATCTCGACCTCGCCCCTGAAGGACATCGTTGCCGGACCCACCTTTACAGTTACCGTTCCCCTGTAGCGGCCCGCGTCGAGGCGTTCGGTAATCATTGCCCCGGGCATGCACCCGGCAACCGCTTCGAGGTTCTGCAGGAACTCCCACGCGACCTGCGCTGAGCACGGCATGGGATACGTCTTGTCGATCTGGACCTTCATGCCGATTGCCCGGCTGCGCGCTCTACCTTTTGTTGATTCCGAGCGCCTTGCACTGCTGCCACACACGAAACGACGTATGCGGCATGTCCATGTGCGTCACCCCCAGATGCGCAAAGGCATCCACGACCGCGTTGGAGAAGCATGGAATACCGCCGACATGGGGCGACTCCGCCACGCCCTTGGCGCCGATCGGATGGTGCGGCGAAGGCGTGACCGTGTGATCGGTTTCCCAATGCGGCGTTTCCATGCTCGTCGGCAGGAAGTAATCCATCAGGCTGTTGCCCAGATGATTGCCGCTGTCGTCGAACGGGATTGCCTGGCCAAAGGCCACGGCAAAGGCTTCCGTCAGGCCGCCATGGATCTGGCCTTCGATGATCATCGGGTTGATCCGCGTGCCGCAATCGTCGAGCGCGTAGAAGCGCCGCACCTTGGTCTCACCGGTGAAACGGTCGATGTCCACCACGCAGACATAGGCGCCGAAGGGGAAGGTCAGGTTGGGCGGGTCGTAGTACTCGGTCGCATCAAGCCCCTTGTCCATGCCGTCGGGCAGGTTGCCGGTATGCGCGACCATGGCGATCTCTTTCATGGTCCTGGCTTGGGCCGGATTGCCTTTGACCTTGAATCGGTCGACTTCCCATTCCAGGTCGCCTTCGCCAACTTCCAGCAGGTGCGCGGCGATCTTTTGCGCCTTCGCGCGGATCTTGCGGGCGGCCATCGCCGCCGCGGCACCGGCGACCGGGGTGGACCGAGAGCCCCAGGTGCCCGCTCCGTAGGGGGCCTTGTCCGTATCGCCTTCCTCGATCTGGATCTCCTCCGAAGGCAAGCCCAGCTCCGTGGCGATGATCTGCGCATATGTGGTCGCGTGGCCCTGGCCCTGGCTCATCGTGCCCAGCCGGGCAATGGCGCTGCCGGTGGGATTGACGCGGATGTCGCAACTGTCGAATAGTCCGATGCCGAGGATGTCGCACACTTTGGTGGGTCCGGCGCCGACGATTTCGGTGAAGGTGCAGACGCCGATTCCCATCAGCTCGCCCTTGGCCCGCTTGGCGGCCTGCTCCTTGCGCAGGCCTTCGTAATCCACCGCCTTCAACACTTTTTCCAGCGCAACGTGGTAGTTGCCGCTGTCGAGCGTCCAGCCAAACGCCGTGTTGTACGGGAACTGCTCAGCCTTGACGAAATTGCGCCGGCGGATTTCCGCTTTGTCGAGGCCGAGCTTCTGCGCCAGGACGTCGATCATGCGCTCGATCAGGTACACCGCCTCGGTGACCCGCAGCGAACAGCGATAGGCGACACCGCCGGGCGCCTTGTTGGTATAGACCGCATCGACGCGGCAATAGGCCTTGGGAATGGCGTAGGAGCCGGTGCAGATGCTGAACAGGCCCGCGGGCAGCTTGGCGGCCGAAACGTGGGAATTGAACGCGCCGTGATCGGCCAGCGCACTGAAGCGCAAGGCCTTGATGCGGCCGTCCTTGTCGGCGGCGAGCTCGCCAACGCCGTGGTAGTCGCGCGCAAACCCGGTGGTGGAGATATTCTCAATGCGCGACTCTATCCACTTGATCGGCACGCCCGTGACGATGGAGGCGACGATCGCGACCACATACCCCGGGTATACCGGCACCTTGTTGCCGAAACCGCCGCCGATGTCGCCGCCGACGATGCGGATCTTGCTCTCGGGCAGGCCCGAGAGCATCGCAACGACGGTACGCAGCAAGTGAGGTATCTGCGTCGTGACATACACCGTCAACTGGCCGGTGACCTTGTCGAACGAAGCCACGCAGCCGCAAGCCTCCATCGGGCAGGGATGGACTCGCGGGTTGAGGATTTCCTCGCGCACCGTCACTGCGGCCCCGGCAAAGGCCCCATCGGTCGCGGCCTTGTCGCCGGCTTCCCAGGTGAAGATGTGGTTGGGGTGCGTGCGCTTGCCGTGTCCGACTTCGTCCTTGCCTGCGATGTCTTCGCGGATGATCGGCGCGTCTTTCGCCATCGATTTGTGCGGGTCGACGACCGCCTGCAACTCCTCGTATTCGACTTCCACTGCGTCCGCCCCGTCGGCGGCGCTGTAGCGGTCGCTCGCGACGACGAACGCCACTTCCTGCATCTGGAAGTGCACCTTCTTGTCGGCCAGCACGGCCTGCACGTCGCCGCCCACCGTCGGCATCCAGTCGAGCTTGACCGGCTTCAGATCATCGGCGGTCAGCACCGCCACGACCCCCGGCACGGCCAGGGCCCTGGCCTTGTTGATCGATTTGATGCGCGCATGGGCATACGGGCTGCGCACGATGGCGCCGTGCAGCATGCCCGGCAGCTTGATGTCATCGATATAGCTTCCCTTGCCGCGGATGAAGCGGGCGTCCTCCTTGCGCAGCCTTGAGGCACCCATTCCCTGCAGCTTTTTCTCGCGCTCGAGCGTGTCGGT
>JBOIFZ010000162.1:0-1968 GCA_050741735.1 Burkholderiales bacterium | reverse complement strand
GATACATTCCTTCCGGCCCGAACCCAATGGCGGCCGAAAACATCTCCTGCACGCCAATGTTCCAGATCACGACTACTACGGCGTAAGGCAAGGCTGGCACATTTACTACTGGAAGCCATGGAGCAATTATTTGACTCGGAAGTAAACACCCCATTGCTCGTTATAGGGGACAGCGACGGATCCAGAATTGTCGCCACAGCAAGACGGAGGCAACAGCGCAAGGTCGAAACGCAGTTCGTGGAGCTGCTTTTGCCACAAGAGAAACAGAAAACGGTTGCACGGCGAGGAAAAGCCTCTGCCATCGTGGGGCAAAGCATGCGCTGAAAAAGGACTGGCAGGCGGTGATATCACTCATTACCCGCCTTTGGTCCTTGGCCACCCCGAGCAGATTTCATAATATTTTTCGCCAACACACCCAAACAGATAATTTTTGCGGAAGAACCATCGGATTGGCTGGGATATGCGCGGTCAACCGCTCAGACCTTGTCGCGCCAAATCTGGTCTTCATCTTCGAACAGGCGGTTGGCCTCCTCCGGCCCCCAGCCGCCTGCGGCGTAACTGTGAATGAAATCGCGCTCCTGCTCCCAGAACCTGAGTATCGGATCGACGACCCGCCATGCCCACTCCACTTCGTCGAAGCGGATGAAGTTGGTGACATCGCCTCGGATGATGTCCGCCAGCAGCGCCTCGTAAGAATCCGGCTGCGGTTCGTGATCCTGCCGGTAACCGGCGTTCATCTGGATCACCCGCGTCTGCATTCCCGGCCCGGGTTGCTTGGCGTGGATCTCGAGGTGCATGCTTTCGCCGGGCTGCAGGCTCAGCAGTATCCAGTTCGGCGTCATGTTTTCCAGCGGCGTTTCACGGAACAACTGCTGCGGCGGATGCCGCAGCCGAAGTGCGATCAGCGATGACTGTCTTGCCAGGCGTTTCCCCGTGCGCAGATAGAACGGCACGCCGCGCCAGCGCCAGTTGTCGATGAAAAACTTCGCCGCGATGTAAGTTTCCGTGATGGACTCCTTCGCGACCCCCGATTCGTCCTGGTAGCCGGGCACCTGTTTCCCGTCTATCGTGCCGGCGCCGTATTGAGCACGGAAAGCATGAGCGTGAACCGCGCGCCACGGAATCGGCCGGATGGAGCGCAGGATTTTCACCTTCTCATCTCGCAGCGTGTCGGCTTCCAGCGCCGCCGGCGGCTCCATTGCCACCAGGGTGAGCAACTGCATGAGGTGGTTTTGCAGCATGTCGCGCAACGCGCCGGCCTTGTCGTAGTAGTCGGCGCGGTTTTCGATGCCGGCCTGCTCGGCTACGGTGATCTGGACGTGGTCCACGAAGTTGCGGTTCCACAACGGCTCGATCATCAGGTTGGCAAAGCGGAATACCAGCAAGTTCTGCACCGTTTCCTTGGCCAGGTAGTGATCGATGCGATAGATCTGCTGCTCGTCGAAGTGGCGGTGCAGCAGTTGATTCAGCGCCTGCGCACTTTCCAGGTCAACTCCGAAGGGCTTTTCGACCACAATGCGGTGCAAGCCGCGCGGCCGGTTCAGGCCGGCCGCGGCAAGATTGCCGGTTACGGCGCCGAAGTCCTCGGGTTTGATGGCAAGGTAGAATACGATGTTCGAGCACACGCCGGTCTTGGGCTTGCCAAGTTCCTCGAGCAAGCGCCTGAAGGACCCGGCATCCTGAAGGTCGCCGCGCACGTAGGTGAAGCGCGCGGCAAATCTGGCGAAACATTCCGGAGTGAACTGTTGTCCCAGCTTCGGGCGCAGCGTCTGCTCCATGTGCGCCTTCCAGTCCGCATCAGCCCATTCCCGGCGCGCAAACGCGATGAAGTTGGTCACCTTCGGCAGCCGCCCGTCCAGCTCCAGGCGATACAGCGCCGGCAGCAGCTTGGTGGCGGCGAGATGGCCGGTGGCTCCGAAGATCACGAAACTGCACGGATAGAGCGCGTTGTCCTGGTTCATAAGTTCG
>JBOIFZ010000161.1:0-3633 GCA_050741735.1 Burkholderiales bacterium | reverse complement strand
GTACGCGACCGAGTTCCTCCAGGCAGGCCGCATTGATTGCGATCCGGACCAGTCCTTCGCTGCACGCGGACTTCAGCGGCATGACCGCGGGATCGTCGAAGACCAGCCAGTCCAGCCAGATGTTCGTGTCGAGAACAATGCGCAACGGTACCCGGACTTTCGCGGTGGCGGACTCCCGCGTGGATGCTATCCGCGCTTCAGGCGCACCGCGTTGGTTCAAGCGGCGACCAACTCGCGCAGGACATACGGAAGAATCCCGCCGTGCCTGTAGTAGTCCACCTCGATCGGAGTATCGATGCGCAGCAACACCTTCACTTCGGCGCGGGAGCCGTCGGTGCGCTTGACCACCAAGTTGAGGTCCTGCTGCGGCCTGATTTCGCCCTCTACGCCGAGAATGTCGAACTCCTCGTCGCCCTTGATTCCCAGCGACTCGACCGAATCGGCGCCCTTGAACTGCAGCGGCAGCACGCCCATGCCGACCAGATTGGACCGGTGGATGCGCTCGAAGCTCTTGGCGATGACCGCTTTCACGCCCAGCAACAGGGTACCCTTGGCCGCCCAGTCGCGCGAGGAACCGGTGCCGTACTCCTCGCCGGCGAACACCACCGTGGGCGTTCCCTGGGCGATGTACTTCATCGCCGCATCGTAAATGGACATCTGTTCGCCCGAGGGCTGGAACAAGGTGACGCCGCCCTCGACCCGCGAACCATCCGGTCTGGGGGGCAACATCAGGTTCTTGATGCGCACGTTGGCGAAGGTGCCGCGCATCATGACCTCGTGATTGCCGCGGCGCGCGCCGTAGGAGTTGAAGTCGGCCTTCGCGACCCCGTTTGCGACGAGGTACTTTCCCGCGGGAGAGTTCTCGGGAATCGAACCGGCCGGGCTGATGTGATCCGTCGTGACGGAGTCGCCGAATTTGCCCAACACGCGGGCGCCGAGGACGTTGCCGGTCCGTTCCGGCTGCATGCTGAAATCGCGGAAGAAAGGTGGCTCCGCGATGTAGGTGGAGATGGGCCAGCTGTAGGCCTGTCCGGTGGGCGCCTTGATCCTCGCCCACTGCGGGTTGCTCTTCTCGAAGTCGCCGTATAAACGCCGGAAAGTCGCCGGATCAGTGGCGTACTTGAAGTTGGCGAAGATCTCCTCGGAGGAGGGCCAGATGTCGCCGAGCCACACGTCTTCGTCGTCCTTGTCCTTGCCGAGCGGCTCGCGCATCAGGTCCTTGAGCACCGTGCCGGCCAGCGCGTAGGCGACCACCAGCGGCGGGCTGGCGAGGAAGTTGGCCTTGATGTTGGCGTGAATGCGCGCCTCGAAGTTGCGATTGCCGGAAAGCACCGCGCAGCCCACCAGGTCGTTCTTGACGATCGTTTCCTCGATGCCCGGATCGAGCGGCCCCGAGTTGCCAATGCAGGTGGTGCAGCCGTAGCCGGCAAGGTAGAAGCCGAGCTTCTCGAGATACGGCAGCAGACCCGACTTGGTCAGGTACTCGGTTACCACGCGCGAGCCGGGGGCGAGGGAAGTCTTGACATGCTTCTTCACGCTCAGCCCGCGCTCGACCGCCTTCTTCGCCAGCAGGCCGGCGGCGAGCAGCACGCCAGGGTTGGAGGTGTTGGTGCAGGAGGTGATGGCGGCGATGAGCACGTCACCGTGGCCGAGCGTGATGCGACCCGGCGCGCCGGAATGCGCATCGTTGACCACGCTCGGGGTGGGGCGGTTGTTCACCATCTCCACCACGTTCGCCGGGGCACCCTTGGCAAGGGTGGCGGAATTGCTGGTTCCGCCGCCGCTCATCGTACCGGAGCCGCGGAACCCGCTGTCATAGCGGCGGTCGAGCTCGCCGGCCGGCTTGTTGTAGCCGTTCTCGGCCACCGGCCTGTAGAAAAGGGTCGAAAAAACGTTCTTCACCTTGCCGAGCTCGATGCGGTCCTGCGGGCGCTTCGGGCCGGCGAGCGACGGCACCACCGTGCCGAGGTCGAGTTCGAGCGCCTGCGAATAATCGATCGCGCCTTTTTTCGGCACGCCGAACATGCCCTGCGCGCGGAAGTACTCGCCCAGCGCCGCCACTTCCTGGTCGCCGCGCCCGGTGAAGCGCAGGTAATCCAGAGTCTTGGCGTCCACCGGGAAGAATCCCATCGTCGCGCCGTATTCGGGCGCCATGTTGGCGATGGTCGCGCGGTCCGGCACAGACAGGTTCTCGACGCCTTCGCCAAAGAATTCCACGAACTTGCCCACCACTTTCGCCTTGCGCAGCATCTCCGTCACCGTGAGCACCAGGTCGGTCGCCGTGACGCCGCCGCGCAGCATGCCCTTGAGGTTCACGCCGACCACGTCCGGGGTGAGAAAATAAACCGGCTGGCCGAGCATCCCTGCCTCGGCCTCGATGCCTCCAACGCCCCAGCCGACCACGCCGATGCCGTTGATCATGGTGGTGTGGCTGTCGGTCCCGACCAGGGTGTCGGGATAATAAATGCCGTCTTTGACGTACATGCCGCGTGCCAGGTACTCGAGATTCACCTGGTGCACAATGCCCACACCCGGGGGCACGACTTTGAATGTGTCGAACGCCTGCATGCCCCATTTCATGAACTGGTAGCGCTCCTTGTTCCTTTGGAATTCCAGTTTCATGTTGAGGTCCAGCGCTTCCTTGCTGCCGTAGTGGTCCACTTGCACCGAGTGGTCCACCACCAGGTCAACCGGCACCAGCGGTTCGATCATCTTCGGATTCCTGCCCATTCTGCCGGCTACGCCGCGCATCGCGGCCAGGTCCGCCAGCAGCGGCACACCGGTGAAGTCCTGGAGCACGATGCGCGCAACAACGAATGGAATCTCCTCGGTGCGCGGCGCGTTTGGCTGCCAGCCGGCCAACTGCCTGACGTGTTCTTCGGCTACTTTCCTGCCGTCCACGTTGCGCAGCACCGCCTCCAGCACGATGCGAATGCATACCGGCAGGCGGGAAACCCTGCCGATACCGGCCCTCTCCAGCGCAGGCAGCGAATAGAACTTCGCCCTTTCGCCGGCAGTGGGCGAGAACTCCTGCAGGGTGTTGAACAAGTTGTGGCTCATGGCGTCTCCAGGATGAAAACTGCTCAGTTGGGGCACGCGGCCAGCCGCAGCCCGTTGATGATGTCCAGGATCGGCGGCCTCGGCGCCGAACCTTCTTTTTTCTGATCCTGTGTATCGGAGTACGTGTCCGCAGTGGCGACGATGCGGCCGCTGATCTCGACCATTTGGTCCTTCCAGCGGCACGTCCCGGAATACTGGGCGCGGCCCGTTTGCCACTCGATGCTCCAGTCGCTGCATTGCTTCTTCTCGTCGCGCGAGAGGAAGCCGTTGACCGGTGACATCGGGTCGGCGATGTCCGCTGCGGTGATGCAGAAGCGGCCGATCCGATTCGCGGCCATGCCGCCTGAGCGCGTGAACTCCCAGGTGCCGGGTTGAATGGGATTGGAGTCCGCCTGCGCCGGGGAGAAGAACACGACTCCAAGAAAAAGAGCGAACGCGGATCGCATTCAGATAACCATCATATCCACGAATTCGTTGACCGACGTGGCGGCGAGCTTGCCGGGATGCAAGCAGAGCTCCAACACCGCCTTCTGCTGCTTGGCCGGGAAGCGGCGCGCCAGGTTGGTCTTGAAT
>JBOIFZ010000160.1:0-15142 GCA_050741735.1 Burkholderiales bacterium | reverse complement strand
GCCGGCGTAGGTGAGCTTGTCCAGGTTGACGATCGCCGCAGATTCGTTCCCGAGCCAGTCGAGGACAAAATTTGCGCCTATAAAACCGGCACCACCTGTGACGAGAATGTACTTTTCAGCCATGTTCTAAATCTGAGCACTCACCGCGGAGGATTCTTTTCTATACCTTATTTTCTATACCTTCCCTTCTATACCCCCTTGAGGGGTGCGCTCGACGGGTGCCCTTGAGGGGTGCACGGAGCGGCGCACGGACACGTTACCGACGTAGTCGGCCGTTTGCGGGGAGTGCGCCGAAGCGCCGCCTCCCGCCCCGGATGGCTACGCCAACGCCGTGTCGGCGGCGCCGGCCGGCGGGTCCGGGGTCCACACCGAGCCGGAACATCAGACGTTCTTCCATGATCGAACGGTAAATCCCGACCGGGTGTAACTGTCCTCGCCTCCATAAACAAGGCCGGCGCCGGTTGCCCGAAGTCCGGCATATTTGAGATAGCGCCGCAATCCAGTGAAGAAATCCTCGCTCACGGTGCTTCCGGACTTGATTTCGATCGGGAAGAGACCGGAACCATCTTCAACCAGCACGTCTACTTCGGTGCCGATGTTGTCCCGCCAGAAAAAGAGATTGGACGGCAGTCCCGCGTTGAACCTGTGCTTGAGAAATTCGCCGACGACGAAAGTTTCAAACAGGGCGGGCCGGGACGCATGGATCGACATGTGTCGTGCATCCTGAACGCCCATCAGAAATGCGGCCAGACCGGTGTCGTGAAAGTAGAGCTTGGGCGTCTTGATCAGGCGCTTGCCCAGGTTTTCGTGATGCGGCGGTAGTAGAAACACAATGTAGCTTGCCTGCAAGACGCCGAGCCACGAACGCGCGCTTCCTTGCGCGATGCCGCAGTCAGAGGCGAGGCTGGCCAAATTGAGAAGTTGCCCTGTCCGCGCCGCGCACAGGCCGATGAAACGCTGGAACTGAAGCAGATCATGAACGTTGGCGATCTGGCGCACGTCCCGCTCGAGATACGTCGTAACGTAGCTCGCGTACCAGTCCGTCGGGGTCACCGGCTGATCGTACAGAGCGGGATACAGTCCTTTGAACAACAATTCGTCAAGGCCCGCGGGCTCGATTCCCGCCCGGCTCAATTCGTAGCGCGATAACGGCAGCAAGTGCAGAACAGCGGCTCTGCCCGCAAGACTCTGCGTGATCCTCGAGACCAGACCGAAATTCTGTGAGCCGGTGAGCACGAATCGTCCCGGGCGCCGGTCCTCGTCGACGAGTGTCTGAATATGGGACAAGAGCTCCGGTACATGCTGCACCTCATCCAGGATCGCACCATCGGGAAATCTGGCGAGGAAGTCTTTCGGATCGGTTGCCGCGAAAATCCGCTCATTGGAAGCCTCCAGCGACACATAAGGCTTGTCCGGAAAAGCGGCGCGGGACAGAGTGGTTTTGCCGGACTGTCTCGGGCCGGTGATGATCAGCACACGGAAGCCGCGTGCCAGTCTGTCAAGCGTCGATTTCGCCGCGCGTGGAATCATTCTTTACAAATCTACAATTACAATGTGGAAGTGTAAAACACGCTGGCCCCGTCCGCAACACCCACTCTTCGCGCGCCCGACGGTGAACATCTTCAAGACCAAACCATCACGACGCCGGCACGCGGGGTCGCGAGATCCGCCATCATCGCCCTTGCCCGAGAATGACGACGCGCAGTGTCTTCAGCAGGATCGCAAAATCCAGCAGCAGCGAATAGTTCTTGATGTAGTAAAGATCGTACTGAAGCTTCTCCAGCGCGTCGTCCGTCGAGGCCCCGTACGAATACATGACCTGCGCCCATCCGGTGATGCCGGGCCGGACCAGTTGGCGCAGGTCGTAAAAGGGGATTTGCTTTTCGAGCTCGCGGATGAAGACCGGGCGCTCCGGGCGGGGGCCGATGAAGCTCATTTCACCCTTGATGACGTTGATGAGTTGCGGCATCTCGTCCAATCTCAGGGCGCGAATGATCCAGCCGACTTTGGTTACCCGCGGATCATGTGTCGACGCCCATTGGGGCCCGTCTTTTTCCGCGTCGAGGTACATCGACCGGAATTTCAGAATCCGGAACTCCCTGCCGTTAAGCCCGGTCCGGGTCTGCCGGAACAGGGCGGGACCCCGGCTCTCCAGTCGTACCGCAACCGCGACCAGCAGCATGACGGGCAGGCAGATGATCAGGAACAAGCAGGAGACGACGATATCGAGCAGCCTTTTCAGACGTAACGCCAGGGCGTTGTGCAGCAGCTCGAATCCGTGCGCAAACAGCAACCAGCCTTTCTGTGTGTGCAGCACCGGAACCTTGAACCACAACTGCTCATAGAAGTCGGCCAGGTCGAATACCCGCAGCCCGGAGAAACGCGCCTTCATCAACTGCTGAATCACGCTGTCGGCAAGGGGAAAGGTTGGCGCCACAATGACCCCCGACCAGCCCTGGGGAAGGACTCTCTCGATATCGTCGGTCGTACCCAAAACCCTCGGCAGACTGCTGTTCAGCTCGTGGGGAATATCGGAAAGGAAGGAAAGTTCAGCTTCTCCCCGCGCGCGCTGGAAATCCCGGTGCAGTCGCGCGGCCTTGTCCCCGGCACCCAGGACAAGCCATCTCGTGCTGCCGGTCTGCTCCCGTTGATACTGCGCAGCAAAAATTCGCGATGTGGCGGCCCAGATCGCGAAGAAGAAGTACGCGACCGCCAACACCCCGCGCCCGACGGTGGAGTTGCCGGCACCCCAGAGAGCCATCGCATAAACGACTGCTGCGGTGACGATGCCCCCCAGAAGCACCGCCACCAGGGTGCGCGGAGCCGCCCGCATGCCAGATACCTGGGTATCCATCGAGTAGCAGTCCAGAACGTAGAGCGCAAGGATCAGAACTGCGATCGGCAGCAGGATGTCGAAGGGGAGGCCGAGCAGCGACCCAAGCCGCAGCCAATTTGCCAGGTTGAAGGCGAGGATCAACCCGATGAGGTCCGCCAGCAGAAGCAGAAGCGCGATGCGCCTCGGCAGCAGATGGACGTCCGTCATCGCCGGCTCCCGATTGTCAGGAGCGGGGGCGCCAGCCATCCAGTTGCGACGATCCGACAATTTGGGTTCCCCTGAAAAAATGGGCCGACCACGCGACCGGCGCGTGCCGGGCTCCCGTTCCGGCGCCGAATCGCCTTCAGCACGCCGTCACGCTGCGGGAATCATATAGAAATGAACTTCCCCAGGCGAGCCTGCCGGATGAGACTGGCGGTTCCGCTTGCAGCCCACGCACAATCGGCCACGGGTCAGCAATACGGCTCAGCGATACTGAGGCAGCTTGCGCAGTATTTTTTTTGCAATGAAGAGGGGGCTGACGCCGAGCCCGTACTTCCTGCAGGACCTGTAGGCCTCGATGTTACCCTTCAGGACATTCATCACGCTGCTGTTGGTCTCTCCGCCGACCCGCATCTTGACCAGTTCGCGCGGCAGATAGGTCGAACGCAGTTGCTGCACGTGCAGCGCCCGCAGCATGAAATCGAAATCGGCGGCAAACCGGTAGCTTGCTTCGAATGGCCCCACGCGCCCAAGCACACGGCGGCGGATGAAGAATGCCGGATGGGGCGGCATCCAGCCCTGTTCGAACAGGCCCGGCCGGAACGGTTCGGACTTCCACTGACGGACGATCCTGTTCAGGTCGCCCTTGTCCACGTAGATGATGTCTCCGTAGCAGACGTCGACCGCGTCGTCTCGAAAGACTTCCGCCACCATTCCCAGGACCGTTTCGTCAACGTAAACGTCGTCGCTGTTGAGCGTCCCGACCACATCGCCCGTGGCGATTTCCAGGCCCTTGTTCATCGCCGCGTAGATGCCCTCGTCGGGTTCGGAGACGACCTTCGACAGCGTGCCGCGAAAGCGATGCAGCACCTCCAGGGTGCCGTCGGTCGAGGCGCCGTCCACCACGATGTGCTCGATGCGCTTGTGCGTTTGCGCCGCCACGGACTCGATGGTGTTCGCTATGGTTTCCCGTGAGTTGAAGGAAACGGTGATGACGCTGATAGTCGGGCTGGTTTGCATGAAGAGGGAATTTTCTAGGTCGTCGGCGCCTGCCCGGTCACACATTCGCGCAACCACAGTTCGGTGGAAAGCAGCCTGTACAAGTGATTTCCGAGTCCCGGCCGTCCCGACTCGAATAGCCTTATCAGACCGGCGATGCGCCCCTGATCACAGTACTCCCGGATCGCCGAGCCCGGGCTGAGGAGCAGGGTGCGCGGTATTTCCGCATTGCGCTCCCTGAGCCAGTCCTCCGCCGGGGTCGGATAGCCTTGCTTGTCCATGCGGTCGGCGATCGCCCGCTGGCCTGTGGCGGCAAGGTACTCGCGAACGACACGCTTGGTCACGCCCCGGCCGATCTTGATTTCCGATGGCTGGGAGAACGCCCATTCGACCAGACGGTAGTCCATGAACGGCAGCCTGGATTCGATCGCGTGGGCCATGCTTATTGCGTCCCCGTACTGCAGGAGGCCCGGCAGAATCCGGGAAGAGTGGTCGCTCCACAAGCGTTCGTTGAGCGGGTCGGGATAGCGGACAATGGGGACATTCTGCGTGCCGGCGTCGGTAAACGCGATGCGCAACGCATCGTGCAAGGTTGAGCCAGCACTGACGCGATTGCGGTTCCATTGAATCAACCCGGGGAAAGCCTCGCGCAGAACCCACAACGCAGTCCACTTCGGCGAGAAGGACGCCATCGCGCCGCGAATCGCCGAGGAGAGCTCGCGCAGCGCCTCTCCAGTCGGCCTCTTCGCCGCATGCTTCAGGGCGCAGAGGATGGCCAGCGCCGCGTATTGGGCATATCCGCCGTACGCCTCGTCCGCCCCTTGCCCCTCCAGTAGCACCGGCGTTTCCCGCCGCCTGGCCTCCTGCATGATCGCCCACAGGGGGAAAACGGCGGGAGAGTATCCCGGCCCGTCCAGATGCCAGCCGATCCGGCGCAGCAGTTCCACCCATTGTCCCTTTTGCGCTGGGACCTCGATCGGCTGGATGCCGTACGGTGCCGCCGCCTGGCGGGCCCAGGCCGCCTCGCCCTCGCCATGTTCTCCATACACAGAGGTGAAGCAGACCGGATTCTTCTTGGAGGCCCCGACTGATGCCACCAGCACGGCAGTCGAGTCGATCCCGCCCGACAGGGTGATTCCGACCGGTACGTCGCTACGATGGCGCAACCGGACCGCATCCTCGAACAGCTCCGCGAACTGCTCCACTGACTCGCGCCCGTCATGCGCCGCCGCCGTTGCGTCAGGATAGTCCCAGTATCTCCAAATCTTTGGACCGTTGCGGCCGACCTGCACTTCTCCGCAATGCGCCGGCGGAAGAACCTTTATACCGCGATAAAAACTCGAATCGGAAGCGTACAAGTGGCCCCAGGTGAGAAATTGCGCGAGGGTGGTCGTATCCACCGCGCGCAACCGCGGGAACAGTTTGAGGATCGCTTTGGGCTCGGAGGCAAAAACAAACCCGCCATGCTCGGCGTAATAGAACGGCTTCACGCCGAACCGGTCGCGCGCGAAGAAAAGCTTTTGCTGCGCCGGCAGCCAGATCGCGAACGCCCACATTCCGTTCAGGCGCCGCAGACAGTCGCTCCCCCAGGCAAGGTAGGCGTGCAGCAGCACTTCGGTGTCGGAACGGCTGACGAACCGGTGGCCGAGCGCTTCGAGTTCCTTGCGCAGCTCCAGATAGTTGTAGATCTCCCCGTTGAAGACGATCACCGCGCCGCTCCCGGCCTCGATCATGGGTTGATGCCCGGCCGGGCTCAAATCGAGAATCGACAGCCGCTGGTGGCCGAGCAAAAGATCCGCATCCGAGAAAATGCCCCGGTCGTCGGGTCCGCGGTGCGCCAGTTCATCCAGCGCCGCGGAAAAGGACTGCGCCGGCACAGAACCCTGCGGGCCGAGAAAACCGAGGATTCCGCACATGTCAGGCCAGATCCTTCCTGATGCCGAATGCGCGACGTATCAACGCCCTTGCCAGATAGAAAAAATGCCCGCCCGCGAACATCAACGCAAGACGCCTTGCCTGCAGCACACGAACCTGCCACCCGGGCAACTGCCTGCCGCGTACGGCCTGCTCGCGTTCTTCCCGGCAGAGAGCCGAAATTACGGTCGATTTCGCCTGCCGGTGGATGCGGAAACCGCCGAGTACGCGGTCGATGTGATCCGCACTCCGCTGCTCCAGAACCCGCAGGAACCACTCGTAATCGAACGCGCAGACCATTTCTTCCTTGAGCCAGCCGATCTGTTCGTGCACGCTGCGGCGCCAGAAAGCCGCCTGGTTGGTGAGCACCATCCCTTCCGCAAGCAAAGCCTTGAATGTCGGCCGGACGAAACGCAGATCGGTGAGGACATGGTCGTCCTCATCGATCAGATTGATGTTGCCGATGATCAGATCGGCATCCGGCCGCCTGAGGCTGCGCATCGCGACGGCCGCGAAGGCGCCCGGGTAGAAGATGTCGTCGGAGTTTTGCCACGCAAGCCAGTCGCCGGTAGCGCGCTTCAAGCCCTTGTTGATCGCGCCGGCCTGCCCATGGTCCGGCTCGGAGACCCAGAACGTGATCCAGCGTTCGTACTTCCTGATGATCTCGACGGAGCCGTCGGTGCTGCCGCCGTCGATGACGATGTACTCGAGATTCGGATAGCCCTGCAACAGGACCGAGCGGATCGTTCTTTCAAGGTAAGGCGCCTGATTATAGGAGGGCGTCACCGCGGTAAGCCGCGGCCAGCCGTCCGCCGGCTTGCGAATCGCGGGGGCCGCGCCGGATTGCCACGGCCATCCGGCCCGAGTTGCGGGTGGCGGCGGCAGTTCGGGCATCGCCTGCGTTCGATCAGTCGTGTTCAACCGGGTTGACTCGCACCGAGGATGGTCCGGTAGACCTCGGCATGCCGATACGCCACCTTGGACATTTCAAACTCCTGCACGGCCTTCTCTCTCGCACGTGCGCCAAGCGCACGCCGGCGTGCTTCGTCGGCCATAACCCAGTTCAGACCCTCGGCGAGATCCGCCGCGTCGAAGGGCCGCGCCAGAACACCGTTGCGCCGGTGCTCGATCATGTCCGGCATCCCGCCGATGTCGAACGCCACGCACGGGGTCCCGCAGGCCAGCGCCTCCATCACGGTATTGGAAAGGTTCTCCTGTATGGACGGGGCCACGAATACGTCGGCTGCGGAATAGAGCGCGGCAAGACTCGCGTCGTCATTCAGGCGCCCGACGTATGTGCATGCCATCCCAAGATCCGGCGGTCTCTCCGGTGCGGATGCGCCGAAAATCACGGCCGTGTACTGCGACCCGCCAGCGCGTTCCGCCAGCAACCGCAGCGCCGTTTGCAGATGGCTGAATCCCTTGCGCGGTTCGTCCGCGCCGTGCGCCGCGCCGAACACAATCAGTTTCCTGTCTCCCGGGAGTCCAAGCAGATGCCGTGCGGCGTCTCTTGCAATCGGGCGAAAGCAATTTGTGTCGATGGCATTGGGTATGACAGAGACGGGAAATCCGGCGAGAAGCGGGCTGCTTCGCGCCCGTTCTCCCAGCCACCGGCTCGGCGTCACGATGGTGAGCGGCAAATCGCGGTAAGCGCGCGCCTTGCGACGGAAACCCAGCGACGAAAGATCAAAACTCGTATTCGAGCCGAGAACCGGACAGGATCCGCACCCCGACAAATAGCGGCCGCAACCGTCATCGTAATGACAGCCGCCGGTGAAAGCCCACATGTCGTGCAAGGTCCAAACCAAAGGGAGGCGGTACTTTCTCAGCGTCTTCACGTTCACAAACCCGCTCGTGATCCAGTGCAGGTGAACCAGGTCCGGCGCGATGTCGTTCACCCGGCTGCGGGAGCGGTCCGGCAGCCACCCGGGATAGAAAGTCCTCCGGGTCCGCCCAGCAGGGTAGGCATAGACAGGCAGCAAATCCAGCGCCTGACGCACCCTGCCCGCAAGCCGGCCAAAAACGGTCCGGGGTCCGACGACGGAACTATTTTCTCCGTCCTTGACCTGCACCAGCATCGACGAGTCGATGCCTATCGATCTGAGGCCGACGTGCAAGCGGTATGCCGCTCTCGCCGCCCCGCCTCTGAGATCGGTGGAATTCATCAGCAACGGCTTCATAGGTTATTCCGCAGCGGTGGATTGCGGGAAAACCGCCCACATTCAACGCCACTTGACGGCATGACGTCCGGTGTAATCGATCTTCTGCAGGAACAACGGTTCGTTGTGCTCCCTGAGGTACTCGTCCACGGCCCGGCGCGCGCCCAGCCAGTGGCCGTAGTCGTCGAGTATCAGCACTCCGCCGACGCAAAGTCGCGGAAAAAGATGAATCATCTCGTGGCGGGTCGATTCGTACCAGTCCGTATCCAGGCGCAGCAGTGCGATGCGTTCCGGGGCGGCAGCGGGAATGGTGTCTTCTACGCGCCCTTTGATGTAATGGACCTTCGATCCGTCGTAGCCTACGCTTGCCATCGCCTGCTGCACGACATCCAGCGGCGCGCGGCACCAGACCGATTCGGCGTCCTCCCGGTCAGTACTTGCGGCCATCAGGTCGGCGGCGGTTTCGCCGGTCAATGTTACGTCTTCCCCGGTCGGCTCGGTCATTCCCTCGAAGGTATCGAACAGGTGCAGATCGCGCGTCCTGTCACCCATCTCGAGCAGGGTGCGGGCCACCGCCATCATGCTTCCGCCTTTCCAAACGCCGCACTCGACGATATCGCCGGCAATTCGATTGGCGACAACGTAGCGAACGGCGTCACAGAGCGCCGCCACCCTCTGATCCGAGGTCATGGTGTACGGGCGCACGGCGTCAATGGTTTGCGCGATGCCTTCATCCACCCCCTTGAGCACGGGCAGATAGGGAACGATATCGACACCGAACCGGCGTGCGAGGTTTCTCAGAGGCCACAACAGGAAGGGGAGTCCGGGCATTGTTTGTCCTGGCACCATCAGTAGCGGGCGCGCTCGGCCTCCATGAACAGCGAATCCGGTTTGCGAATGCGCTTTCTTTCATCCACGTCCAGCGCATACAACGCGAATCCCGGAACGGCGCTGTCGAACGCGGTACAACGACGCACGTTCACAAAGCCGGCATCCTTCAAGGCGCGGCCGATCGAGAACGAATCGTACATCCAAAGGTGCACCTCGCCGGATTGGCGGAAAACGCCTTCCACGTATGCGGATTTCGCGGTTCGCCCGCCCAATAGGCCGATCAGAAAGCCTGCGACGCGCACGCGCACGGCTTCCACCAGCCACCGCAGCCCTCGCGTGCGAATCCTGTCCAGCAGGCGCGACGCAAGCGGCGTGCTTGACGCCTGCCATGCGCGCTCCGCTTCCGCTCCGATCCGGGACAGTACGAACTCCCGGTTCGGCAAATCCGGGGCGGCCAGAAACCCGGACGTTTCCCCTCCGTTGCGATCGCGAACCGCCTGGTCGTACATCTCCAACATGATCCAGTCGTAGTCGGCCGCGGCTGCGTTCGGTTCACGATTGAGCTGGTCCAGCAGGCGCAAATACTCCCTTGCCAATGTCTCCAGATCCGGTACCACGACTCGGATCACGCCGCCCGGGCGCAATACCCTGTGCATGTGCCGCAGGAGGCTCGCGGCCTTCTGTCGCGGCAAGTGCTCCAGAAGATGGGAGCAATACACCGCATCGAAGACCTCATCGGTGAAAGGCAGGCCCTTGCGTACGTCGACCGCCATGACCGCAGCGGATGGCGGCACCACGTCCACATTGAGCCAGTCGGAGTGAAAGTTCGATCCGCAGCCGACGTTCAGGAGCCTGCGCCCGGCACGGGCGGGTTCGGCGGCGGGCGATTTCGAGAGATCTCCTTGTGGATTCACTGGGAAGCGTCGAAAGAGGATTCTATCCGCGGTTGTGCCAAGCCATGACTGCCTTCGAAGCCCTCTTCCACCAGGGGGCGGGCACGAAGATCGTCCGCTGCGTAATCTCGTCTGCGTTTTCGTCCCGGACCACATCGAGAGGATGCCTCAGTGGAAAACGCATCGCCTCGGTCGGCAGTGCGGCCAGCCGGTTGCCGCGATTGCGGTTGTGCGTCGCCAGTCCGCCGAAACCGATGTTGGAGACCAGGTTGACGCCGGGCAGGACCGCCAGTCCGCCGTTGACCCACGCCGAGAATGTCCAGCGGTACGCCCATGAGGAATTCCGTTCGGCAACGGTATCGTCGAAAACCCGCGCCCAGTAGTCTGCGGCGACCCCGTCCTTCAGCATGTCGAGCAGCCAGCCCTGGTCACGCAAATCCGGCCAACGCGACATCCGGTGATCGTATAGACGCCAGGCCCTGCGCCACGTCGCCCAGCCCCAGATATGCGTATGGCGTGAGAAATAATAGCTGTCGTCGCTGCGCCGCAAGCCGAACTGAAAGTTGTCGCCGGAGATCATCAGGACGCGTTCGTCGTCCCGGTAGCGCTCGATCAATTCCGCCGCGAAGGGGAAGAAGGACGGATGCGCGACACAATCATCTTCGAGAATGATTCCGGCTTCGACGTTGTCAAAAAACCAGGTGATCGCCTCGCTGACCGCTGTCTTGCAGCCGAGATTCTTCTCCCTGAAAAGAGTCCGAACATCGCAATCCCAATCGATCGTGTCGGCGAGCCGGCGTACCGCCGCCACCTTTTCGTTTTCTCCCTGCCTGTCTGCCCGCGGCCCATCCACGGCAAAGAAAATCGCGCCCGGCCTGACGGGGCGCAGCGATTCCAGCACGCGTCCCGTGGTGTCCGGCCGATTGAATCCCAGCACCAGTACGGGTGGGCAAGACACCCTTTCGCAAACTCCGCCTCGGCGCGCGTGCGCCTCTGGTTTGGCCGGCTGTAGCTCGGCATCAGCGACCGGCACTTTGACCTTCCGCCACGCACTCCATGACGTAGCTCTCGAAACGGCGGGCAAATTCGTTGCGCCGGGGAGCAAGCTGTCGACGTGCCTCTGCGGCAAGTTGGCGCCTTTCCTCGGACCGGTCTGCCTCCCACTCTCGCCGCATCAGCTCGGCAGCCGTTTCGGCGGCGTCGGGCGGAAAATACACGCCACCCGGCGGTTGCTGCTCGCGGTGAACCGCGGTGTCGGAAATGATCACCGGGACACCCAGCGACTTGGCTTCCTCCACCGTGGTGCTCCAACCTTCGAATCGCGACGGGTTGATCACGGCGACCGAATGCCACATCAGCGACATCAGGTCGGCATATGGGACCAGGCCCAACACCTTGAACTGTTCCGCGACCCCGAGCGCTCCGGCGTGGCTCTTCAGGCGCCCGAAATGTTCCGGATTGCGGTCGTCGACCGGGTTTCCGCTTGCAAGCACGGTCACCGCGACTGCCTGACGCTTGAGAACGGCGAGCGCATCGACCACGACAAGATGATTCTTGTGCACCCAGAACTGGTTCGGAAGAAAGAAGAAGCGGCCGGAGAACGAATACTTGCGCTCCAGTGACGCGCGCGACGGCAACGACTCTGGGTCCGGGACATTCGCCACGAACGGCAGAACCCGGCTTTTGGACACGGCCTCGGGACAGAATTCCGCCAGGTCCTTGCGCACGCTGTCGCTGCTCACGATCACGCGCGACGCAAAACGGCAAAGGCTGGCGTAATGACGGTCGCGCTGCCGCAACTCCCGCACCGAGAAGTTTTCCGGCAGCCGGAAATGCTGGAAATCCGGTATCCACGCGAGCACCGGAACGCGGGCGCCCGGTCCCAGATGGCCCGAATGGGACAAGGCATCGATGTCCAGTGAAACGAGCTCGCGTTCCAGCAGGCGGTCGCTCTCGGTGAACCCGGCCAGCATCTTCCGGGCAATCCAGCGCGGATTGAAACGCTGCAGCGACGCGGCAGAGTGCCAGTCGGCCGACGGCAATTCGGCGAGCAGTTCCGGCCTCGTTTGCGCACCGGTGAGGATGACCGGCTGGACCTTGTGTTTGGGCAGATCGGACAACGCGGTCAGCAGGTTGCGGAAATAACTGGCGCCACCCAGCCAAACCTGGCCCGTGACATTGAAGAAAAAGCCGACCCGGATCACCGTGCCCCCTGCCGGAACCAGTCCAGATACTGGCGCACGCCGTCGCGCCAGCCCATACGGGGGCTCCAGCCCCAGTGCTGCGCGGCTTGAATGTCGGCAAGGTAGTGCTTCGGGTCGCCGCTGCGCCCGCCGCCGCTGAAGATCGGCTCGTCGTTGCGGCCCAGCAGCCGGAAAAGATGCGTCAGCAATTCGTGCACCGGCACCGACTGCCCGGTTCCACCGTTGACGACCGGACAATCGCGGCCGGCACGGCTGCCGGCGAGTTCGAGCAGGGCGACGGTATCGTCGATGTGCAGCCAGTCGCGCGTCTCGGTTCCGTCGCCGAAAAAGCGCGGCGGCTCGTCGCGCGCCAGCCGGTCGCAGGCATCCCACAACAGTTGCTTGCGCAACCCGGGCCCGTACACCGAGAAGAAACGCACCACGGCAGTCGCCACGCCGAACTTCTCGGCGTACAGTCGGCACAGATTCTCCGCCATGCGCTTGTGCTCGCCATAGGGAGAAACCGGTTGCAGCGGCGCGGTTTCCACGATTGGCAGCGCGCGCGCATCGCCGTAGACGGCGGCGCTGGAGGGCATGACCACCGCCGCTTCGCGGGCGTGAATCCTGGCGAACTCCAGCACTGCCGCGGTCGTCGAAACCGTGCGCTGATAGTCCTGCAGCGGACGTACTATCGAGAACCCTACCGATGCGCCGCCGGCGCAATGCACGATGAGTTCAGGCCCGCCCGCATAGGTCACAAGGCTGTCGAGCGAGATGTCCGCGGCGTGCCACTTGGAGATGCCCCAATCCCGCCACTCGTGCTGCGCCCATCCCCCATGCCCGATTCCGGTTACCGTATGTCCCTGAGCTGCCAGGTGCCGGGCGACATGACGACCGATGAATCCGTAAGCCCCGGTGACCAGGATCGGCTTAGCCATTGTCCGTTTTCTCTCCCACGAAGCTGTATAGCCTGCCGGGTTGCCTCAAGAATCGCCCCCTCAGACTCACGACCAAATCGGGGATCAATCCTGGAAACGGGAACGCAACGCGTCTGGCCATCCCGCGTTTGATGTCCTGCAGTGTCTCCGGAAATGTGTTGATCTCCGATTGCAGCGGGTTCAGAACCTTGATCAACCGCACCCCACCGCCATCGATTGCCTGCTTATACTCGTCGAGGAGGTACGCATTCTCCCCGCCATACCGGGAATGCAGCGGATGGCTTTCCAGGAATGCGGGCAGATCTTCCCGGCGCGAGATGACATGCTCCCTGATGGCGATGAATCGCCCGCCCGGCTTCAGGACGCGGCCGATCTCCATGCACAATTGCCGAAGTTCGCGCGCGTGGTGCAGCGCCTGGCGGCAATACACGAGATCGAAGCTCGAGGGCGGAAACGGAAGATGCTCTCCCCGCTCCTGCACTACCTCGATTTCGAGCTGCGCTTCCTTCGCCAATGACCGGATCGCCGCCGCCCCCACCACCGCGCTCGGATCGGGTTCCAGCGCCGTGACCTGCCAGCCTTCCCGCGCAAGGGCATAGCTGGAAATGCCGCGGCCGGCCCCGACATCCAGCGCGCGCCCTGGCGGTCGCGGCAGCAGCTCGCGCACCGCGCGCCACTCGCCGCATTCGTGAAAACGGCGCGCCGCATCGATCAGCGGATCGTCATAGAAGCAGGCCCTCACCAGTTCTGCCTGGTCCGGCTGGTTGCGCAGCCAGAGCACGGCCTGCTCCCAGTTCATGGCGTTATCGTTCATCGGGTCCGAGTTCCCTGATGACGCGCGCGGGATTCCCCCCCACTATGGTCCAGGGAGGAACGTCTTCGGTCACGACACTGCCCGCCCCGACGATCGAACCCTTTCCGAGGGACACGCCCCGGAGAATGACCGACGTGCAGCCGATCCAGACGTCATCACCGACTTCGACCGCCCGCTCGCCAAGATCCAGATCGCGGGGATGTCCCGTGGTGATGATGTGCCGGAAATGATCATGCCGCGCTGCGGCGCCGATCGGATGGGTCAGGCTGTCCATGATGGTGACGTTGTGCGCGATCAGAACGCGATTCCCCAGGCGTATGTTTCGCGCGGACCAGATCCGCGTTCCTTCGCCGATATAGCAGTATTCGCCGATACGGATCTCACCTCCATGAGCGAAGGTCAGCAACTCGCCCCGGACGTGGGTAAAGCGGCCGATGTCGATGGCGGACCGGCTCCCCGCCATGTTGAACACCCGCGCCGTGTCGTGAAGCACCGCACCCTGCGCGAGGACGCACTGGCGGCGCATCCGGAATCTGCGCAGCCAGCCGTTCATCTGACCAGTTCCAGGCACACCACCGCCCGCGAGGCTGCGGCGAAGTCCGGGTCGTTGTCCCGGCGTTGATGGATGTCGAAGAAGGTGGCATCGCGCGACTGCTCGCGATTCGACCGCACCCAGCCGCCCGGTGCATAGCGGAAATGGGTTTCCGTCATCCGCGCCGGATGAAATGCCTCGATCAGGCGATCCACCATCGGTGCATCGAAGATCTGGAACCAGCCATGGTCCTTGCGCGCGCCGAATGGCACGCTCAGAAAAAGGGTTCCTCCCGGCTTCAGCACTCGCGCGAATTCCGAGACAGCCTGGAGATATGCCTGCCGATCGCGCTCGCGCTTGCTCACATCCGCCGTGTAGAGCATAGCGTTGTCCATGCCGATGTGCTCGATGGTCGAAAGGCTGACTACCCAGTCGAAAAACCCGTCGCGATAGCACGTCTGCCTGAGGTCCTCGAAAACATACGAGACGCCGCGCCCCCAGGAACACTCTGCCTCGGGTGCGAGCGTTGAAATGAACACGCGCTTGGAGTCGAGGCGCGGATGCTTCAGCAGGAACTCGTAGTTCAGTATGGATCCGGCGTCGAGCAGTGCCCCGGGCCCGGCCGGCAGCCGTGAGAAAAACCACGGATATTCGACGATCCGCTCGTCGAGGCGATCTCCATACCCGGCGCTCATGCGATCCGGATCGAATATGTTCTCGCGCAGAATCCGCGCAATGCTGTCGCGTTTGTACGCAGTGTAGCCGAAGGACCACGGGCGACGGCCCCTGAGGCGATACGCCGGAGGTCCAAGCGCTGCATAGGCCGCTTTGAGGTAACGTCT
>JBOIFZ010000159.1:0-3455 GCA_050741735.1 Burkholderiales bacterium | reverse complement strand
TTGCGCATTCATCGGCATGCGCTCGGCGAGCATTTTGCGGCGTTGCTCGAAGCTGCAATTCCTCTCCAGGAAGCGTTGCACGCTGTCCTTGAGCATCTGCTGTTCGTCAGTCAGTGAAAAATCCATGTCTAACTTTCAGAAAAGAAACCCAAACTCATTTACCACGAAGGACACGAAGGTACACGAAGGAAAACCTCAAGGAACAAGATTAAGAGGATTAACAGCCGATGAGACGAACCGGCACAGTTTGCTGAGTGTCATGATTCCTGTCAGCTATTCGTCCGCTCCTTATCTATTTTTTGTTTTTGTACTCCTTCGTGTTCCTTCGTGTACCCCTCAAGGGGGTATTGAAATGAATCCTTCGTGGTGAAAACGCTTTAAAGTCCAAGGACCATCTGCGCAATGATGTTGCGCTGGATCTCGTTGGAGCCGCCGTAGATGCTGGTCTTGCGGTAGTTGAAGTAACGCGCGGCGAGCGGCGCGGCATAGTCCGGGCCGACATAAGCGCCGATCCAGTGGTCGCCCCAGGCCATCGGCAGGTGCGGCAGTGCATAAGGCCCCACCGCCTCCATCATCAGTTCGGTGAGATCCTGCTGGATCTCGGTGCCCTTGATCTTCAGGATCGAGGCCTCCGGTCCCGGCGCCTTGCCGTCACGGTCGGCGGCCGCCACCCGCAGGTTGGTAATCTCCAGCGCCATCAGGTCTATTTCCACCTGCGCGACGCGGTCGCGAAACAGCGGATCTTCGATCAGCGGCCGCCCCCCCGCCCGTTCCTCGGAGGCGATGTGCTTGAGGTAACGCAGTTCCCGCTTCGAGTGCCCCACTCCGGCGATGCCGGTGCGCTCGTGCGACAACAGGAACTTGGCGTAGGTCCAGCCCCGTCCCTCGTCGCCCACCAGGTTCTGCGCCGGCACCTTCACATTCTCGAACCAGATCTCGTTGACCTCGTGCTCGCCGTCGAGTGTGATGATCGGGCGTACGGTCACGCCGGGGGAGTGCATGTCGATCAGCAGAAAGGAAATGCCCTCCTGCTTTTTGCCTTCGCTCGAGGTACGCACCAGGCAGAAGCACATGTCCGCCCACTGGCCGTGGGTATTCCACGTCTTCTGGCCGTTGACGATGTAGTGGTCGCCCTGGCGCTCGGCGCGGGTCTTGAGCGAAGCCAGGTCGGAACCCGATCCCGGTTCGGAATAGCCCTGGCACCACCAGTCCTCGCTGGAAAGAATGCGCGGCAGGTAATGCTTCTTCTGCCATTCGCTGCCAAAGGCGATGATCACCGGCCCGACCATATGCAAACCAAAAGGCGTGAGCCGCGGCGCACCTGCGGCCGCGCACTCCTCCTCGAAAATGTAGCGCCGAATCGGCGACCAGCCGGTGCCGCCGTGCTCCACCGGCCAGCCGGCGGCAATCCAGCCCATATCGAAAAGGATCTTCTGCCAGCGCACGTAGTCGTCCTTGCCGAGCCGGCGGTGTTCGAGGACCTTGCGTGACACATCGCCGGGAAGGTGGGTACGGACGAACTCGCGTACCTGATCGCGAAACTCGATTTCTTCCTTTGTGTAATTCAGATCCATCGGGAACTTCCTGGTGGGAAATGGGAAAGCATGAGGAAAAACGCAGGATGCGTCAGGCATTCACGGCAATGGCACAGGATAAGGGAAGCTCCCCATCCAGGCAATCATGCTGGCCGCAGACAGCGGCCGCGCACTATAATGAAACCATAAATCAAGCGCCTGTCCGGGCTGCGCGACTCCGGTCGCGGTCCGGCATCCGAGGAGACCCGCCATGAACATGCCCGACGAGAAAGCCCTGCGGCAACTTAACGATTCGCTCAATCTCGAACCGCTGTGGATGCCGTTCACGGCCAACCGCCAGTTCAAGGCGGCGCCGCGCCTGCTGGTGGCCGCCAAGGACATGCATTACTTGACTCAGGACGGCCGCAAGGTGCTCGACGGCATCGCCGGTCTGTGGGCGGTAAACGCCGGCCACTGCCGCCCGAAAATCGTCGACGCGATCAAGAAACAGGCGGAAACCATCGACTACGCCACCGGCTTCCAATTGCATCATCCGGCCGCGTTCCAGGCAGCGGAAAAACTGGTGTCGATTACGCCCAAGGGCCTGGACCATGTATTCTTCGCCAACTCCGGGTCGGAAGCCGTGGACACGGCGCTCAAGATCGCGCTGGCCTATCACCGGGTGCGCGGCGAAGGTACCCGCCGCATACTGATCGGCCGCGAGCGCGGCTATCACGGCGTGGGCTTCGGCGGCATCTCGGTCGGCGGCATGTCCGGGAACCGCAAGACCTTCGGCAACATGCTGGCCTCGGTCGACCACCTGCGCCACACCCACGACCCGGCGCGCAACGCCTTCTCGCGCGGGCAGCCTGAGCACGGCGCCGAGTTCGCCGACGAACTCGAACGCCTGGTTCAACTTCACGACGCCTCCAACATCGCGGCGGTGATCGTCGAGCCGGTCGCCGGCTCCACCGGCGTGCTGGTGCCGCCAAAAGGCTATCTGCAGAAGCTGCGCCAGATCTGCGACAAGTACGGCATCCTGCTGATATTCGATGAAGTCATCACCGGATTCGGCCGCACCGGCAAGGCCTTCGCCGCGCAGACCTTCGCGGTCACGCCGGACTTGATCACCTGTGCCAAGGCGCTCACCAACGCGGCGGTGCCGATGGGCGGCGTGATCGTGAAGAAAGAGATCTACGATACCTTCATGGACAAGGGTGGCGCGGACAGCAACATCGAGTTCTTCCACGGCTACACTTATTCCGGCCACCCGCTGGCCTCGGCCGCGGCGTGCGCAGCGCTCGACCTGTTCAAGGAAGAAAAGCTGTTCGAGCGTGTGGCGGAACTTGCGCCTTACTTTGAAGACGCGGCGCACTCGCTCAAGGGCATGCCACACGTGATCGACATCCGCACCATCGGTCTGGTCGCCGGCATCGAGCTGCAATCCATGGCCGACAAGCCCGGCGCGCGCGCGTTCGAGGCTTTCCTGCGCGCCTACGACAAGAACGTGCTGATCCGCACCACCGGCGACACCATCGCGCTTTCTCCATCGTTCATCATCGAAAAAAACCAGATCGACCATATCTTCGATACCGTCCGCGACGTTCTCAAGACGCTGCCTTAAGAAATCTCACCACTGAGACACAGAGTCACAGAGAAACAGAGAAGAAAAGGAACGCAACAAAGTACGCGACGTCAACATTGATAGCTCGAATGGCCTTTATTCCGGACTCGTCCCTCATGGCCCCGTCTCATTTGAAGTGGTTGCTCCAGTGGATTTTCTCCGTGTCTCTGTGTCTCTGTGGTTAGCCCAACCATGAAATTCGTCATCGCCCAGATGCAGCACGAGACCAACACCTTCTCGCCGGTGCCGACACCTTGGGACGAGTTCGGGCCCAAGGGGCCGTATCTCGGCCGCGACGCCTTCGAGGCGATGAAGGG
>JBOIFZ010000158.1:0-3790 GCA_050741735.1 Burkholderiales bacterium | reverse complement strand
CGTGTGCGCGTTTCCAAAAGGGGCGAGGTTGAAATCGGCAGCTATGGTAGCGCGCAACTCATCTATCGCGTCGAAGGCGGGTACGTGGCCGGATCGGAGGGGCGAAGAGACGGACAGGCGGTGGGATATTGATCACACATCATTGCAGCGCCTCCGCATGAAACGCAGAACATCGAAGTGGAAGTGGCGTGAAATTTGGTTAATATACCCGCCGCAAGTACGCTGCGATCGGGAGAAATAGCGAAAATGGATCTCAAGTTGCAGGACAAATCGGCACTGGTCTCGGGCTCCACCAAGGGCATCGGTCTCGCGGTCTCCACATTGCTCGCCACCGAAGGTGCGCGAGTCATCGTCAACGGGCGCACGGAAGCAGCGGTGAACGAGGCAATGGCAGAGATCCGCGGCACAGCCCCAAAGGCGAAGCTGGACGGATTCGCGGGGGACCTTTCGGCACCGGCGCCGGCCGCCGAGCTGGTGCGCCGCTATCCGGCCGTGGACATCCTGGTGAACAACCTCGGCATTTTTGAACGCAAGCCTTTCGAGCAGATTACCGATCAAGACTGGCAGCGGTTTTTCGACATCAACGTGATGAGCGGCGTGCGGCTGTCGCGAGCCTACCTTCCCGGAATGAAGGAGCGCAACTGGGGGCGCATCGTGTTCATCAGCAGCGAGAGCGGAATCCAGATTCCACCGGACATGATCCACTACGGCATGACCAAGACCGCGCAACTCGCCATTTCGCGCGGACTCGCCGAAGCCTGCGCCGGTACCGCGGTCACGGTGAACGCCGTGCTGCCGGGACCGACGCTCACTCACGGCAACAAGGCCGCTATCGCCAGGCGGGCGCCGGGCAAAGCCCTCGCCGAAGTGGAGAAGGAGTTCTTCCAGGTCCATCGCCCGACTTCCCTGCTAAAGCGTTATGCTACTCCCGAGGAAGTCGCCGGCCTGGTTGCTTACGTCTGCAGCCCGCTTTCCTCGGCGACCAACGGCGCCGCATTGCGCGTGGACGGCGGGGTAGTCAAGGCGTGTTTCTGACGCCGATGCAGCCGAAGGCTGGATTTTCAGGAGAGGCACATATGTCGCGAAGCAACCCTATAAAACCAAATGGACACGCCCGTCCGATCAAGACCAAGCGAGACTTCAAAAGCGCGGTTTCCGTCATCAAAACGATCGTCGAGCAGCCGGATCGGGAAAGTGCCGCGGAAAAGCGGCTGCAAGCGTTGATCCGGGAGATGGAGAAATTTGACGCTGCCGAGGACGATACGCCGGCGGTTCCGGAGGAAGATTCACAGGGCGGGCCGCAGCGCCGGTGGTCGGACGACAACCCCGATCAAGAATAGGGAAAGTAATTTCGGATCCCGGGTTTCCGGAGCATCGACATGAAAAATGACCGTTTGCAAACCCTGAGAGAGATCGGCACCGGCACCGCCGCGTCCAAGGCGTCCGGGGCCTTGGCGGCCATGCCGGCCCGGCCTGCGCTGGCGGATATATTCAAGCTCCGGATGGACAAACCCAAATTCGGAATGCTTTTCGCGGCCGGATCGCACTGTGTGCAATGCGCAGCTCTGGCACTTAAAGCGGGCATGGACGAGGAAACGGTGCTGGCCTGCCTGCTGCACGACGTAGGGATGGTGGTCATGCGGCCCGACCACGGTTGGTGGGGCGCGCAGTTGGTGGAGCCCTATGTCTCCGAGAAAGTCGCCTGGGCGATCCGCTACCACCAGGCGCTGCGTTACTACCCGGACGAGTCGGTCGGCTACGAGTATCCGGTGATGTACGTGGCGATGTTCGGCGAGAACTACCGGCCGCCGGAGCACATCGAATCGGCGTATCGTTACGCGCGCAACCACCCTTGGTACATGATCGCGAGGCAGATCACGGTGTTCGATGACTACAGCTTCGACCGGGATATGCCGTGGCCGCTCGAGCCTTTTGCCGACATCATCGGCCGCCACTTCCGCCAGCCCAGGGAAGGCCTGGGCAACGATTCGAGCCACACTGCGCACATGTGGCGCACCATCATCGATCCGAATAAGCCGCTCTGACTATTCGAATCACTGCGTACGGCCCGTGGCCGGCGTCAAGAACGTTGACGCAAAGGATTCACGTCAATACCTTTTTTTTCAATACCCGCTCGGCGGGTGCCGTTAAGGGGTACACAAGGGATACCCCGAAATTTATCACGGCACTGGTCACGCAAGTCACGGAGCGCAAAGAAGGGTCGAACCGACATGCCATTCAACAGCTCATCGAACGGAGGCTGCATTGAGTCACTCTCGGATGCTGAAGAGCAGGCGAAGGAAGCAAAAAGCCAAGAAGGACCTCGCGGTGGCAGCCAAGCGAGCGAAAAAGCTGAGGAAGCAAAACGTGAAGATGGTCAGTGCGGACGCCCCGAATAAAGGACCCGCCTAGCCATTTTGTTACCCGAAGTAAGTGTCCCCCGGCAAAGCCGGGGGCTCTAAATTCTGAGCCGCTCAAAGCGGCTACGCGGGGGCGCTAGCGCGGCCCCGATTCGTTAGGCGGCTGCTCACCTCAAAGGAGTCTCTCTATGAAAGTTGCCAAGAACCTCGGAATGCTGTTGTTGGGCATCTGGCTCATCGCCACCGGACTGATATCCCTGCTGAATATTAGTTTCTCGGGATTGGGCATTCTCATGGCTGTCGTTGCCATTGCAGCTGGTGCCTTGACCATCGTGGGCCGGTAAACACGGTAGCCGCCTTACAAACTCCTGAAGCTGGCGGCGCGCGTGAACCAGGGAATGACTACTTTTCCTTCAGCGCGCAGACCGCGCCAGCAGCTCCTCAAGGTAAACCTTCCACAAGCCGACGTCGTAGAAGCTCGCATGGCCGCGGGTGCGCTCACTTGCGGGCACGAGCACGTATTTTCCGCGCGCTACGCGCTTGATGGCGCGTTCCATGATGCCGAGCTCGGGCGGGTTGCGTTCGTCGTCCTCGAAATTGATCGCCGTCACCGCCGCCCGGATACGTTCCAGCCCCGGGCCGGGATCGTAGTCGCGCGATGCCTCCCAGGCGTAAAGGAAATCGTTGGCGTCCGTGTCCTGCATGCGCTCTCGCACGCGCTGGTCCAGCAGGCGGTCGGTCGCGTCCTGCGTCGGCGCCTCAAGGTAGAGTCGTTTCACGCTGCCCGCGCCGATGATTGCCATTTTCAACGCGGTTACCAGCCCCTGCGGCTGCTTCGCGTAGTCGCCGCCGCTCCACTCCGGATCGTTGCGGATGGCATCGACGATGAGCCGCCGCTCCATGCGGTTGCGCCCGGAAATCTGATCGGGCAGACAGACCAGCGGCAGGACGGCGTCGATGAAATCGGGTTCACTCACCGCCCACATCCACGCGTGCATTCCGCCCATCGAGGTGCCGACAACCAGCCGCAGATGCCGGATACCCAATCCATCCGTCACCAGCCGGCGCTGCGCCGCGACCATGTCCGCATACCCGTAGCGCGGAAACTTCGCGCGCAATCCGTCGCTGGGCCTGGTGGATTTTCCGTGCCCCAAGTTGTCCGGAACGATGATGTAAAGGCGGCCCGCATCCAGCGGCTGGCCTGTGCCGAAGAGCTCGCCGGCAAAGCCGTCGGTCAGAAAGTTCGTGCCCTTGCCGTAGGTGCCGTGCAGCAGCAGCACCGCGTTGGTCACGTGGCCATCGGCATCCCGGGTGGGGATACCGAGGGTGAAATAGTGCAGCTTCAGCTCGGGAAGGATTTCGCCGCCGGAAAAGCGGAAATCGCGGATCACGAAATCGCCGTGGACCGGCTCGGGATACGGCGCCGCCTG
>JBOIFZ010000157.1:0-7099 GCA_050741735.1 Burkholderiales bacterium | reverse complement strand
GCAGCCTCAATGGAAGCCGTCATCAGGGCGTTGGCAAGGGCCGTGGGCTCTCTTGTGCACCCCGTCATTCTGCTGATTCTGCTGGTTCCGATGGTGGTCGCGGTGGCAGTCTGGCTGGGGGTGGCATGGGCGTACTGGGAGACCTGGACCTCGGCTATCCAGTCCTTGGTGGTGAACCACACGGCGTATTCCTGGACCGCCCGCTGGAACCTCTCCGAGATGGCGGGCGTACTCGCCGTGGTCGTGATCGTGATCCTGCTCACGCCCGCGATCATCATCACCGCGCTGTTGATCGCCGCGTTATTCGCCATGCCGGTGCTGGTCAGTCACGTTGCCCGGCGCAACTATCCGCGACTGGAGCGGCGCCGTGGCGGTACCGTTCTCGGCAGCGCCTGGAACGCCTTTGTGGCAATCGGCCTGTTCCTGGTGCTGTGGGTGGTCGCGATCCCGCTGTGGCTGCTGGGCCCGATCGCGGCGGTGTTGCCGCTGTTGTTGTCCGCGTACCTGAACCAGCGGCTGTTCCGCTACGACGCTCTGTCGGAACACGCCAGTCGCGAGGAGATGCAATGCATCTTCGCGGAGGCCGGGGGAAAGCTGTTCCTGCTTGGCATGATAACCGGCGTGCTCTACTTCATCCCACCCTTCAGCCTGATCGGTCCGGTGTTCGCGGCGCTGGCGTTCGTCCACTTGTGTCTGGACGAACTGGAGCGGCTGCGGGCGGGAGAAAAGATTGCTCCAGCCGAGAGGCTGGAGGGGAGAGGCTAGAGGAAAGAGGAAAGAGCAAAGAGGAAAGAGGAAAGAACGTAGAGGCTGAAGCAAAAAAAAGCGGAGCATCACGCCGCCTTCTGTTACCTCGTCACGCCGTCACGATCGTCACGGCGGTCATTTGCAAGCGTCAAAGACGCTCGTAAATGGCCAGCAACGCGCCGCACTGGGGGATATAACTGGATCGCAGCTGTTAGTGCTGTTCGCGCGTGAATCTGATTATTTGGCGGCGCGCCTTCTTGGTGGGGCGGCCCTTGAGGTATACCGGCCTGGAGTCCCGCTCCGCCTTGATCAGCGCTGCCTTTTCATCCCGTGCCTTGCGGTTCTCCTCTGACTGGCGGTAGAGCTTCGCCGCTTCCGCCGCCGGGCCGCGGCGCTCGCTCAGCGCGAGCACCGTGATCTCCCACGCGAAGGGCCCGTTGCGCACGATCAGCGCGTCGCCGGCCCTGAGTAGCTTCGCCGGCTTGACCCGTTCGCCGTTGACCTGCACCTTTCCGCCCTCGACCGCAGTCGCTGCCTGCGCGCGGGTCTTGTAAAAGCGGGCCGCCCAGAGCCATTTGTCGATGCGAACGCGGGCGACTTCAGAATCAGTCATTGGTGTTCGAGCGTTACGAAGCCGGAGGGGTTCTGAGTTCGTGACTGTCGTGACTGACGTAACTACGTGACTGTCGTGTCCAGGGCGTGTCTTTGCGAGTCACGATCGTCACGTTCGTCACGATCGTCACGGCATTTTCAATGTTTCGTCGACTGGGCGCGAGTAATCACGTCGGCCGCGAACACCTGCTCGGCGTCCACGGCGTCGAAGGTATAGTGCCGGCCGCAGAATTCGCAATCCACTTCGACGGCGTTGCGTTCCGCGATGATGGATTTCACTTCGTCGTGGCCGAGCATGCGCAGCATCGAAGTCACGCGTTCGCGCGAGCACGAGCAGCGGAAGGCCACGGGCCTGGATTCGAACACGCGCACGTCTTCCTCGTGGTAAAGGCGGCGGATGATTTCGCGGGCCGGCAGCGACAGCAGTTCCTCGCGCCTGATGGTTTCGCCCAGCTGCGTCGCGCGGTTCCATGCGTCCGCATCCTGGGTTGGTGCGGCGGGCAGCTTCTGCAGCAGCATGCCGGCGGCCTGCTGCGAATCGGAGGCGAGCCACAGTCTGGTCTCCAGTTGCTCGGACTTGGCCATGTAATGCTCCAGCACCTGCGCGATGCTTTCGCCCTCGATGGCTACGATGCCCTGATAAGTCTGCTTGTCGCTGCTGGGCACGATCGAGATCACGAATCGCCCTGCGCCGAGCAGCTCGGTCACGTTACCCTTGGCAAGTTCGCCCTCCCACTTGGCGGTGGCGCGCAGCGTGCGCTCGCTGGTCGCCTCGACCACCAGCAACTGCACCGGTCCGTTGCCCTGCATCTGCATGATCAGCGAGCCTTCGAACTTGAGTATGGCCGAGAGCAACGCGGCTGCCGCCATCATGTCGCCCAGCAGCGCTTGCAGTGGGGCAGGGTAGCTGCGGCGCTCGAGCACCGCGCGCCAGGTGGCATCCAGGTGCACGATCTCGCCGCGCACCGGCGTGCTCTCCAGCAGGAACCTTTGCAGCGAATCGCTCATGGCTGCCGATAAAGGCGGTAGCGCTCCTGCTTGTCGCCGGGGCGCCGCCCTTCCCAGATCATTTCCCAGGGTCCGCCGGCCTGGCCGGGATCCTTCCAGTTGTCCTGGGTAATCAGCAAGTTGCAGTCGGGGCGCGGACCGGATTTCTCCAGCCGCACCGTGATGATGTTCGCAAAATAATGCAGCATCGCCCGCTGCGACTCGCCCAGCGACTGGCTGTAGATGCAGCGGTGTCCATCGGGTATCGCCTGCGACAATTGCGCAATCATCGAGCGGTAGGACTTGCCGGTGTCGATGTATTTCACCAGCAGCAGCGCCACCAGGGTCCAGACGATGGTCAGGCCCGCGGCCCAGATGATCACCGGCCGCTCGACGCTGCGCCTGACGTTGAACAAAAGCACGAACCATGCGGCGGTGAAGGCAAACGCGAGCAGGATCACCAGCGGATGGGCGTGTGCCTGAAACTCCGGCTGCATCTTCATCATGTGCCTGCCCAGCCGTGCCGGAACGCCGAAATCGATCGCCATCCAGTAAAACCAGCCCACCAGTATTAAGAACGTGAACAGCATGATCGCGAACCAGTAATACGCGTTGGTCGCGCCTCGCCGCAGAGTCTCGAAGCAGGCGGCGGCGAGCATCGACAGCGGTAGCAGCAGCGGCAGGCCGAGTACGTCGCGGCCTTCGCCGATGAGGCTGAGGAAGGCGAAGAACGCGGCGAAAGCGACCAGCGGCAGCAGGATCCCGGGTTTGCGCAATCCCGCCCACCCTTCAGTCCACAGCGTCCACAACGCGAACGGCAGCGCCGGCCAGGCGAACCAGGGCAGCACATTCAGGTAATAGAAGTATTCCTTTTCGTCGCTGAACGAAAACAGTCCTTTCAGTCGCAGCACGTTTTCCGTCCAGAACCACTGCGCGAACAGTTCCGGCGAGCGCGAATACAACGTGCTCGGCCAGATCAACGCCCAAGGGAGCAACAACACCAGGGCGACCAGCACGGTAAGTAGGTAAGCATGCGTGCGCCAGTGCGGGGAAACGATCGGCAGCAACACCATGGTTGCGAGCAGCATCAGGGGTTCGACCAGTCCCGTGGAGAAGAACATGAGGCCCAGGCCGGTACCCAGACAGAATCCGGCAATCAGGGGCCGTCGCGCCGACAGGGCGAGCGCGTACAGGCCCATCGCCAGCCCCGCCAGCAGCGCCACGTCGCTGATCAACTGATGCCCGTGCATCAGCAGGCCCCCACAGCCGAGCAGCATGAGCGCGGCCATCCAGCTCTTGTTGCCGCCGTAGAGTTCTTTTGCGGACAGCGCTATGAAAAGGAAGGTGAGACCCATGAACGCGCCGCTTACCAGGCGGGCGGCGTCGTGCAGCGGCAAGACCGGCGAGAACAGCGCACCGAACAGCGCCGCGGTCAGGTAGATCAGCGGCGGCTTCTCCATGTAGGGTTCGCCGGCCAGCATCGGCACTACCCAGTCGCCGCTTTGCATCAGGTGATAGACCACGCCGAAGGTATGGGCCTCGTCCGGCTTCCAGGGGTCGTGACCCACCAGGCCGAGCAGTGTCCATGCCAGGCAGATCAGAATAACGAGGGGTACCGGATTTTCGGCGAGGGACGCAGCGAGCTTCTCGTTGCGTAGTAAGTGGGCGGGGTGAAGCATCTTTGTTGTATTGGGTGTTTGCAGCGTTCGACCGCGTCACGCGGGAAAAACCACGCGGCTGTGCTACCCGTCGGGTCGCAGGCGCGCCCGGGGAGGCCTTATTCTAATGCCCCAAACCGCAGGGGGTATCGAAAATCCCGCGTGCAGAAAAAAAGGAAAAGGCAGCTTGCGCTGCCTTTTTTGGGTACCGGCCGGACGCAGGACTCAGGCGGCGGGCGTCTTGGCGGCGGTCTTCTTGGTGTACTTCTGGCGGAATTTCTCCACGCGGCCGGCGGTGTCCACGATCTTCTGCTTGCCGGTGTAGAACGGGTGGCATTCCAAGCAGACTTCAACGTGCAGGGGCTTGCCCAGCGTGGAGCGGGTCTTGAAGGTATTCCCGCAGCTGCAGGTGACGGCAATTTCCTGGTATTCCGGGTGGATCTCGGGCTTCATTTTCGGGTCCTTTCTCGCGGAAGCGGGATTTGCGCTTCCAAAGGGGGCGGATTATCCCCAAGCCGCGCGGGCTTTGCAAGCCCGTACAGTAGTGAGGGGTGAGGGGCGAAGGGTGAGAAGGCGTCAACCTTTCCGCATCGAGTCGAAGACGTCGCTCGCGGACTCGTTACCGGCGGAGCCGGGTGGAAAGGCAAGGATGAAGGCGGAAGGATGAAGGGTGAAGGCCAAAGGGTAAAGGCAACTATTGACCCTTTGACAAGTTACCTGGTTCTAGCCGCGGCGCATGCTATCGAAGAAGTCCGCGTTATTCTTCGTGCTACGTAACTTGTCTACGAGGAATTCCGTAGCTTCAAGTTCGTCCATCGGGTACAACAGTTTCCGCAGCACCCAGATCTTCTGCAGGATCTCCTGCTTGATCAGCAGTTCTTCGCGGCGGGTGCCGGAACGGTTGACGTTGATCGAGGGGTAGATGCGTTTTTCCGCCATGCGCCGGTCAAGATGGATTTCCATGTTGCCGGTGCCCTTGAATTCTTCGTAGATCACGTCGTCCATCCGCGAGCCGGTGTCGATCAGCGCGGTGGCGATGATGGTCAGGCTACCGCCTTCCTCGATATTGCGTGCGGCGCCGAAGAAGCGCTTCGGCCGCTGCAACGCGTTGGCATCCACGCCGCCGGTCAGCACCTTGCCGGAGGCCGGCACCACGGTGTTGTAGGCGCGCGCCAGGCGCGTGATCGAGTCCAGCAGGATGACGACGTGCTTCTTGTGCTCGATCAGTCGCTTGGCCTTCTCCAGCACCATTTCCGCCACTTGCACGTGGCGGGTGGCCGGCTCGTCGAAGGTCGAGGACACGACCTCGCCCTTCACCGAGCGCTGCATTTCGGTCACTTCCTCTGGGCGTTCGTCGATCAGCAGGACGATCAGATATACGTCCGGGTAATTCGCCGCGATCGAGTGGGCAACGTGCTGCAGCATCACCGTCTTGCCGCTCTTCGGGCTGGACACCAGCAGGCCGCGTTGGCCCTTGCCGATCGGGGCGATGATGTCGATGATGCGGCCGGTGAGGTTCTCTTCGGACTTTATGTCCCGCTCCATGACGAACTGCTCGGTGGGGAAGAGCGGGGTGAGGTTTTCAAAGAGGATCTTGTGCTTGGAATTTTCGGGCGGCTCGGAGTTGACCTTGTCGACTTTCACCAGCGCGAAATAGCGCTCTCCGTCCTTCGGCGTTCGGATCTCCCCATCGATCGAATCGCCGGTGTGCAGATTGAATCTGCGTATCTGCGAGGGACTGACGTAAATGTCGTCGGGGCCGGCCAGGTAAGAAGTGTCTGGAGATCGCAGGAATCCGAATCCGTCGGGCAGTACTTCCAGGGTTCCTTCCCCGAAGATGCTTTCGCCTTTCTTGGCCTGATTCTTCAACAAAGCGAAGATCAGGTCCTGCTTGCGCAGCCGGTTGGCGTTTTCGATTTCGTTGGTGATCGCCATATCCACGAGTTCGGTTACGTGGAGGTCTTTCAGATCGGACAAATGCATGGAGAGGGGCCCTACGAGATGAGATACAAAGGAAAGATCGGGAAGACGACGAGGCGGGAAGGGACCTTACCCGCTACCGGTCGCGATCGCTTTGGATTCACGCGCTTGCTGACCAGTACGGGGCGAAGCCTAGCGGCTTTAGATATTGCTGTCAATAAAGGCTGTCAACTGGGATTTTGAGACGGCGCCCACCTTGGTCGCCTCGATGTTGCCGTTCTTGAAGATCATCAGCGTGGGGATGCCGCGGATGCCGTACTTCGGCGGCGTGCCCTGGTTTTCGTCTATGTTGAGTTTGGCGATTTTAAGGCGGCCCGAATACTCGCTTGCGACCTCGTCGAGTATGGGCGCGATCATCTTGCACGGTCCGCACCATTCGGCCCAGTAGTCCACAAGTACGGGAACCTGCGACTGGAGTACCTCGGGCTCGAAAGTTTCGTCGGTGACATGATGTATGTGCTCGCTCATATGAGGATTGCCTCGAGAGTTTGACGGGGGGGTTGCGACAACTACGCTGTCCGGACGGACTGCGAATCGAAGAGTAGACCCTATGCTAGCGAAAAAAAAAAGAATTTGGAAGGGAAGCGCTCCGGACGGCGCACCGGAGTTGTGCGGCAAGATAAAACCCCTTTACTTTCCGGGACATATTCAGCATTTGCGGCTTCATTTTGAGGGGTGTGGCCGGAACTTTTTGTTAGAATGCAAGCCTTGGACCGCGTTTCGCGCGACACCGCAACTATGCGAATCGCGTCGCTTCAGGGGCTCGCGAGTCCCGCAAAAAGGATGCTTTGAATGACCTACGTCGTTACCGAAAGCTGCATCAAGTGCAAGTACACCGACTGCGTGGACGTGTGTCCGGTCGATTGTTTCCACGAAGGCCCGAACATGCTCGTCATCGATCCGGACGAATGCATCGATTGCACCCTGTGCGTGGCCGAGTGCCCGGTCGAGGCGATCTTCGCGGAGGACGACGTGCCCGAGAACCAGCGCAGTTTCACCAAGCTCAACGCCGAGCTTGCCAAGGCCTGGCCTGTACTCACCGAAAAGAAAGACGCGCCTCCCGACGCCGACGAGTGGAAAGACGTCAAAGCCAAGGCGCAGTTGCTGGAACGCGG
>JBOIFZ010000156.1:0-9265 GCA_050741735.1 Burkholderiales bacterium | reverse complement strand
GTCAGTTGTCGTACTTCACCGAGCAGCCGTAGGCCATGGCGCTGGGCGTACCAACCGGCTTACCGCTGAGTGACTCGTCGAGTGCCGCGGCGACAAGGTTTTTTGCGGTGGCGATGTCGCGTTGGCTGATCGAGGGCTTGTCGTCGATTCCGCCGACGTAGACCAGCGTGCCATTCGGGTCGATCACGTACATGTGCGGTGTGGTGCGGGCGCCGTACTGCTTGCCGACCTTGCCGTCGGAATCGAGCACGAACGCGGTCGGCGCCGACTTCCACTCCTTGAGGATCGCCTGCGAACGCGCCGGGTCGCGGTAATTGCTATGCCTGGGACTGGTTGAGTTGATTCCCAGCCACACCACGCCCTTCTGCGTGTACCTGGCCTGCAGCGCCTGCATGTTTCCGCTCTCGTAGTGCTTCTGCACGAACGGGCACTCGGAGTTGAACCACTCCAGCACCACATACTTGCCGCGATAGTCGGAGAGATTTTGCACCTTGCGGTTGATATCCACCAGGCTGAATTCCGGCGCGGCCTGGCCGGGCGCGACCGCGGCCTGCGCCACAGAGACCGGCACGGCCATTGACACTGCCAACGACGCAGCAACGAGCTTGTTCATATTTCCTCCTGTCATCGATCCGCAACAACCAATACGCATTACGAGGGCGGCGCCGCTTCGTCAATCGCGCGCAGCACGCGTTCCTGGGTGAGCAATTCCGGCAGCAAAGTCGGCGCGCCCTTGCTGCCTGCCGCATAGACCGCGTACACCGGCACGCCTATGCGACCGAGGTCGCGCAGCGCAGCGGTGATTTGCGCATCCTGATTGGTCCAGTCCGCACGCAGCAGCACCACGTTGCGTTCCTCGAAGCGGGCTTGCAAGGCGTCTGATTCCAGCACCAGGCGCTTGTTCACCTGGCAGGTGACGCACCAGGCGGCGGTGAATTCGACGAAAACCGCGCGTCCTTCGGCCCGTGCCGAGGCCAGCGCGTCCGGGGACCACCGCTTCCACGGGCCGCTTACTTCTTCCGCGACGGCCTCGCCCGGTTTGTTGCCGGGCCACGCGAACACGCAGCCCGCGACGGCGAGCACGAGTGCGACGATCATTGCCGCACGCTTGCCGGTTTCAGTGGAAGCGCCCCAACGGCCGATCAGCCACAGTGCCGCCGCGACCAGTGTAAGTCCCACGAGCAGACGCGCCACGGCATCCACGCCCGCCTGTCTTCCCAGCACCCACGCGAGCCAGACGACTGTCAGATAAAGCGGGAAGGCGAGCACCTGCCTCAGCGTCTCCATCCAGCGCCCGGGGCGCGGAATGCGCCTGAGCAGAGCGGGCCAGAAACACAACAGCAGGTAGGGACTGGACATGCCCAGCGCGAGGGCGGAGAACACCAGCATCGCCACGATGGCCGGTTGCGTCAGCGCAAATCCGAGCGCCGCGCCCATGAACGGTACGGTACACGGCGTGGCAACCAGCGTTGCCAGCAGACCGGACAACGCCGAGTCCGCATAGTCGTTGCGCAGTCGCAATTTTCCCGCAAGCGACTGTAACGACGACCCCACCTGGAACAAGCCGCTCAGGTTGAGCGCCAGCACAAAGAACAGCAACGCCAGCGCCGCTACGACCGGCGGCGACTGCAGTTGATAACCCCATCCCAGCGCCTCGCCTTGCGCGCGCAAAGCCAGCAATATCCCCGCCACTACCCAGAACGACACCAGCACCCCTGCCGCAAATGCCAGCCCGTGCGCGCGCAGCCTTGCCGGATGCCCGCGTGCCTGTTCCACGAAGCTGAGCACCTTGATCGAAACCACCGGGAACACGCATGGCATCAGATTGAGTATCACACCACCCAAGAACGCCAGTCCGAGCGCAGCCAGCAGTCCGAGATCGGCAAACGGGCTCAAGGCCGGCTGCTCGAGGATCTCATCGGCCAGCGCCGCGGCAGACTCGACCGGTACTTTCACCACTGCGGCGGCGACGCCCTGCGCGAGGCCGGGTTGGGCGACGATCAGGCCGGTCAACGGGCCGGGTTTCGAGCGGATCGCGGCTGCGGAGGCAACGCGCAACTCATAGCCGCCCGCGGTCCTGATCATCCGCTGCGGGGAAGCGTTCTCGATCCAGCCGTCCTGGTCGGGAAAGAGCGTGAGGTTGTGAATGCGCGCGACCCGTGCCTGCCCGCTCGACATCCGCAGCACCAGGTCGTCACCACGCAGGTAGGCATCGAGGTTCCAGCCTTGCAACTGGCGCGGCAACTGCTCGCGAGTGCGCTCGATTGCCTTTGCCCATTTCGGCTCGACTGTTGCCGGCTCGTTGCTCACCGGCAGCATGAAACTGAAGGTCGCATCTCCGGGGATGCAGATTTCCTCGCACACCAGCCAGTCTGCCATCGCGGTGATCGGCACGGCGGTGCCGGCGGCAAGTCGGGCAGGCACCTGAATGTCGGTCAGCAGGAATATTTCGCCCTCGTAACCGAAATTGGTGAGCGGCCCCACATTGATACGCCGTGGCGCCGGCCACTGGATCGGCCCGGCCGAGAAACCCTGGGGCAGCGTCCAGTTGATCCTGGTAGGCAGGCCCGAATCGCCGGGATTCTTCCAGTAGGTGTGCCAGCGCTTCTCCATCTTCAGCCGCAGCGCCACGGTCGCCGGCTCACCGGGGCGAAGACTGGTTTTCTCGGGGATGAGTTCCGTTTCGATGTGCGGACGCTGCACCGGCGCCGCCGATACCGGCGCGATGATCAGGAGGATGAGGCAGGTTGCAAGCCAGCGCATGAAGATCAGTTTGTCGGGTTGTCCGGAATGTCAGAGTAACGCGTCGGCGGATAGTTCTTGTCGGGTTGGCGTTTGCGCGCCACCCGCCGAACCCGGCAGCGCGCATCCCGGCGCGATTGTAGCGCCGTTCCCCGGGGGCGGGCGCGAGCGGCGTTGAGCGGCCGCGGTCCGTTGTGGCAGGATGCGGCGATGTTTGCCCGCCATTTCTCCGCAGTTCTGCCCGGCATGCTCGCGGCTGCGCTGTTGGCGGCCGCCGGTGCACCGCAGGCGCAGACCCGCATCGCGTCGCACAGCGTCGTCGCATTTGCTTCGGTGAAGCAGGGCAGGGAAATTCTTGGCAGCGTGGACGATTATGTCTTGCGCATGGGGCCGTTCGACAGGATGCTGAGGCTGAAAACTGAGCGCACCGTGTCCGAGCGCGAGTTTCTCGATTTCGCCATGGAAAACGTGTTGTCGTGGACCGCGGAGGAAAGGGCACGCGTCGGCGCGATCGTCGCGTCTCTGGCCGGGGAGTTGGAAAAGCTTGATGCTCCCTTTCCCGCCCGGGTGCTGCTGGTGAAGACCACCGGGCGCGAGGAAGAGGGGATGGCGCATACCCGTGCCAACGCGGTCATGCTGTCGCAGCGAAGCCTGGGCGCCACCGATGCGGAGCTTGCCGGCCTGCTCGCCCATGAACTCTTTCACGTGATGTCCCGCCACGACCGCGCTTTGCGCGGGCGCGCCTATCGCATCATCGGCTTTCGCATGTGCCCGGAAATCGCTCTCCCGGCGCGGTTGGCGCCGATCAGGATCACCAACCCCGATGCTCCGGTGAACGATGCGTTCATCGAGGTCGTTGTGGACGGCAAGCCGATCCCGGCGATGCCGGTGCTGTTGTCGCGATCGCCCAAATTCGACCCGGCCATCGGGCGCGATATCGTCGATTACTGGGTGCTGAAACTGCTGGTTCTGGAAGCAGCGGACGCAACCAGCCGGATGAGGCCGGCGCTACGCGACGGCGAGCCCGTGCTTGTGGCGATTTCCGAGGTTTCCGGATTTTTCGAGCAGGTTGGCCGGAACACCGGTTACATCATTCACCCCGAGGAAATCCTCGCCGACAATTTTGCGCTGATGCTCACCGGCCGCAGTGTCGAGAGCCCCGAGGTGCTGCGCAAACTTCGGGAAGTGTTCGCGCCGCGCTGGCAGTCAGGCGCCGCTGCGCCTGACGATGGCGCCCTGCCGCTTGACCAAATCCGGAAGCAGCCGCGTGCCCAGCCCCGGCCCGTTCAGCGGGTGAACGTAGCCGCCCTTCACCACCGGCAGCTCGGTGAGAATGTCCTTGTACCAGGTCGAGAAATACGCGCGCACCACTTCCATGATCAGAGCGTTCGGAATGTGCGCCATGAAATGGATGGAGGCGACCCAGACCACCGGACCGTTGCAGTCATGCGGCGCCACCGGGCGCTGCCAGGCTTCGGCGAGCGCGGCGATCTTGCGCGCTTCGGTCAAGCCCCCGCACCAGCCGATGTCGAGCATGACGATGTCGGCCGCCTGGTTGGCGAGCACGTCACGGAACGGATACATGCCGCCCAGCGTTTCGCTGGCGCACACCGGTATCGTGGTCGAGCGCGCGTACTCGGCGAGCGTGTCCACGTCGCACATCCTGATCGGATCTTCCGACCAGTACGGCCGGTACGGTTCCAGCGCCCTCGCGATCTGCTTCGCCTGCTGCAGGTTCCACAGTGAATGAAATTCCGCCATGACCTCGATCCCGTCGCCCACGGCCTTGCGGATCCTGCGCCAGGGTTCCAGCGCAATATCGAGATCGCGCTCCGCAATGAAGCCGCCGCCGTTGTCTTCGGCGTAGGGATCGAAAGGCCAGATCTTCATCGCGGTGTAGCCTTCCTCGAGCAGGCTTTGCGCCAGTTCGTCGGCGCGATGCACGAAGGCGATCTGGTCGTCGTAGCGGCCTTCGGACTTCGGCACCGGCTCGCCCACGCGCAGCGAGCGCCGCGCCACGCTGCGGGTGTTGTAGTTGTAGCCGGCGCAGGTGTTGTAGGCGCGGATGCGGTCGCGCGTCATGCCGCCAAGCAGCGTATAGATCGGCTGATTCAGCGCCTGGCCGAGGATATCCCAGAGCGCGACATCCACCACGGACGCGGCACGGATCTCGGTACTGCTGCTGGCAAAACCCAGATAGCTGCCCATCAGGTGTTTGCTGTGTTTCTGGATCTCCAGTGGATCCTTGCCCAGCAGGTAGGGCGCAACCAGTTCGTGAAGTTGTGCTTCCACCGCCTGCGCGCCGCGCGAGGTTTCGCCCAGGCCCACCAGGCCCTCGTCGGTATGGATCTGCGCCAGCAACAGGTTGGGGCGTTCCGGCAGGCGCAGGGTTTCGATTGCCGTGATTTTCATTGTCGTTCCAATCGCTATTTCAATTCTTCGGCCCTTATTCCGCGCGTGCGCACCAGCTCGCCCCAGCGCCGCGTTTCCGCACGGATATGCGCGCGGAACTCCTCGGGCGTTCCGCCGCCCGCTTTCACGCCCATGTCCGCGAACTGCCCGAGCACCGCGGGATCGGACAGCGCCTCGTTGAACGCCTTGTTCAAGCGCTCGATAATGCGCGCCGGGGTTTTCTTCTGCGCCATCACGCCGAACCACGGCGCGATAACGAAGTCTTCGAAGCCGGCCTCCTGCATCGTCGGCACGTCCGGGAGGTGGGGTGAACGTTGCGCACCGGTGATCGCAAGCGCGCGCAAGGCGCCCGCCTTGATATGCGGAAGGATGGAGGGAGTGTTATCGAAGAACATGTCGATCTGCCCGCCGCGCAGATCGGTGATCGCCGGCGCCGAGCCGCGATAAGGTACGTGGAGGATATCGATGCCGGCCGCCTGCTTGAACAGCTCGCCGGACAGGTGCGGGCTGGAGCCGTAGCCCGATGAGCCGAACGTCAGCTTGCCGGATTGTCTCTTGGCCAGCGCCACCAGTTCCGCGACGCTGTTCGCCTTCACCGCCAGGTTCACTGTGAGCACGTTCGCGATCGAGCCGAACAACACGATCGGGGCGAAATCGCGTTCCAGGTCGTAGGGCAGTTCATGGTAGATCGCAAGGTTGATCGCGCAGGTGCCGATCGTGCACTGGATCAGCGTGTAGCCGTCGGGCGCGGCACGGGCCGCCGCCTCGGTGCCGATGTTGCCGCCGGCACCGGGACGATTCTCGATGACAATCTGCTGGCCCAAAGCGCGCCCGGTGCGCTCGGAGACCAGGCGCGCGATCAGGTCGGAAGACCCGCCGGCGGGGAATGGAACGATCAGGTTGACTGGCCGCGCCGGATAATCCTGTTCCTCGCCGCAGGACGAAACAAAGGCAAGCAGCAGCGCTGCGGCACAAAGCACGCAGGCGCGCCGTATGTGTCCGAGTCGGTGTCGCGACACTGCCTTCCTCCTCCTCCGGTATTTTTCGGCCATTCTACCGGCGAAACTGCCGGTTCCGTGGCGGCGGCGCGCGGCCCTAGCTCAGCGGTAGATCAGAACCGGAATTTTCGAGTGCGTGACGACTTTGGTGGCCTGGCTGCCCAGCAGCAGGCCTGAAAGACCGGTACGGCCGTGCGATGCCATGAAGATCAGGTCGCACTTTTTCTTCTTTGCCGCCTCCACGATGGCTTGCCAGGGCGCGAGGCGGGCCAGGTGCAGACTGTCGCAAGCGACGCCGGCTGTCTTGGCTTCCTTCTCGATGACCGCAAGGAACTTCCGCGCAGTCTTCTTCGAGCGCTCGTCCCATTCGGCGCGCGACATCAGATCGGGCGGGAAGTACTCGCCGTAGGCGAGGATCTCGTAGGGCTCCGGCGAATAGAAGCCGGTGACTCTCGCGCCCGTGGATTTCGCATATGCGATTCCGGCCTTGATGGCTTTCTTCGACAGGGTCGAGCCGTCGGTCGGAATAAGGATGTTCTTGAACATATAGGTCCCTCTCGGAAAGAATCGAAGGCTCAGTTTCGGCGTCCGCGCAAAATCCGCATTGACCCAGATCAATGCCACCGCCACCGGGGATGCTTCGGGTATAGTTCGCCCGAATCACAGTACTCTTTTGACGTGACTCCGCATACGCTCGAAGTCCTGCGCCTTTTGCAGAACGGTGAATTCCAGTCCGGCGAAGCCATCGGCAAGGCGCTGGGGATCACGCGCGGCTCGGTGTCGAACGCGCTCGCCAACATCGATGAATTCGGTCTCACGGTCCACAAGGTGCATGGGCGCGGCTACCGCCTGGTAACGCCGGTGCAGTGGTTGTCCCGTGACGAGATCCTGGAGCAACTCGGCGGGCAGTCGCGCTTCGACATCGAAGTCGTGGACGAAACCGGCTCGACCAATACAGACCTGCTGGAACGCGCCGCGCAGGGGGCGCCATCGGGTTCCGTGCTCGTGGCCGAATTGCAGACCCGCGGGCGCGGACGGCGCGGGCGCGATTGGCATTCCGGACTGGGGGGCGCACTCACGTTTTCGGTCCTCTGGCGCTTCGAGCAGGGGGCGGGGTTTCTTTACGGGCTGAGCCTCGCAGTCGGGATCGCACTTGCGAGAGTGCTCAGAAGGCATGGAGCAGAAGATGTGATGCTGAAATGGCCGAACGACGTGCTGTGGCGCCACCTCAAGCTTGCCGGCATCCTGATCGAACTTGCCGGCGAAGTGATGGGGCCTACCGTGGCGGTGATCGGCGTGGGAATCAATCTGCGCCTGCCGGAACCGGTGAAGGCACGAATCGACCAGCCGGTGGTGGACCTGGCAAAGATCGGCATCGAAGTGGACCGCAACCGGCTGTTTGCGCAAATACTTGCCGAACTCGATGTGGTTCTGAGGAAATTTTCCGGTGAGGGTTTTGCGTCGTTTCGCCAGGAGTGGGACCGGATGCACGCGTACCAAGATAGAATGGTGCGTCTGCGCATGCCGGACAAGACCGAACTCGAAGGCAAGGTCGAAGGGGTAGGCGAGGACGGCGCGCTGAAGATCAAGACCCGCTCCGGTACGCGCAAGTTCTACGGCGGAGAGCTGAGTCTGCGGCCTGCCGCGTGAGCGCGAGGTCCCGATCCAAACCTGAAGGTCCCACGAACCGTGATCCTTGCCGTCGATGCCGGCAACAGCCGAATTAAATGGGCGCTCCATGACCGGAATGCCTTCGTCCACGATGGCTGGGTGGCGCTGGCCGACCTCGGCCAGCTCGAGCGGGCGTGGGCACATCTGCCAGCTGCAGACTCGATCGTCGTGGCCAACGTGGCCGGCGAGGCGGTGCGCGCCGGTTTGCAGAAGTTGTTTGCCCGCTGGAAGGCCGAACCTCGGTGGGTTGCCGCAACCGGAGTCCAATGCGGTGTCGTCAACCGCTACGACGACCCGTTGGAACTTGGCGCGGACCGCTGGGCGGCGCTGATCGGAGCGCGCCAAGTGGTTTCCGGTTCCTGTCTGGTCGTCAACGCAGGTACCGCGATGAGCGTGGACGCTCTTAGCGCGCAGGGCGAGTTCCTCGGCGGCATCATCGTCCCGGGCTTTGACCTCATGCACGAAGCGTTGGCCTCGAACACCGCGGGACTGTCCTGCGAACGCGGCAGCTTTGCGTCGTTCCCGCGCAGCACCCGAGACGCCATCACCAGCGGTGCGGTACAGGCGCTGTGCGGCGCGGTGGAACGCATGCGTGCAGCAATGGCGGCGGACGGGCACGGCGAACCGACTCTGTTGATCGGAGGCGGCGCGGGGGAGGTGGTGGCGCAACGGCTCGGCAGGCCGGTCAGGATCGCCGACAAGCTGGTGCTCGAGGGCCTGGTGCGGATCGCGCAGGAGCGGCGATGAGGTGGGTCTTCCTGCTGCTGCTTGCCGTCAACATCGGGTTCGGCGTTTTTGTTTTCCTCATGGACAAGGCGCCGAATCCGGATGCGCAGCTCATTGCGCTTCAGATGAATGCCGACAAGGTGCGTATCGTGCCGCCGCGGCCGGCACCTGCGCCTGCGCCAGTGACGACATCGACGCGCGCAGCCTGTATCGAATGGGGCGGATTTGGCACGGGCGAACCGGCGCGCGCGCAGGGCGCCCTGGATCGTCTCGGGCTCGGAGCGCGCGCGCGCCGAGTCGAAGTCAGCGTGACCGCGGGCTACTGGGTATTCATTCCGCCGCAGCTATCGCAGGTGGCGATGGAGCGCAAGGTCACCGAGCTCAGGAAACTGGGGGTCAATGAATACTTTCTGCTTGTGGACCCGGGCCGGTGGCGGTATGCGATTTCGCTGGGTGTGTTCCGCAGCGAGGGGGGTGCGACCAGATACCTTGCGCAGCTCCGGCAAAAAGGCGTGCGTTCGGCGGAGGTCGGCGAACGCGAACAGCGCGTGACCCAGACCGCATTCCTGATCAGAGAACCGACGGAAGAGGAATCGGAAAAACTGGCGGAACTGAAGAACGAATTCCCGGGCTCCGAATTGGGCGTCGTCGAATGCCCCTGAGGTTCAAGTTCCCGAACCACAGAGGACACCCACCTCACCCCGTCCCTCTCCCCC
>JBOIFZ010000155.1:0-5825 GCA_050741735.1 Burkholderiales bacterium | reverse complement strand
GCACGCAATCTGCCTTACTTACCCGCGTCTCTGGAAGGTTTGTCCGGTTAACGGAAAGTTCGCGGATTCGACAGGTACAGGCGCAAGGTCAAGAGGCCTTCCACGGCCGAACTGCGCCGGTATCTGCAATCGGACGGGATGCTTCATGGCAGCAACATTGAAGCAAGAGCCGCTGAAATGGCGGTGCGGGCCGCGAATCAATACGTGACTTTTACTGATTGTCAACTGTTAAGGAGAAAATTGTGCGTAAGCGATTGAACATTCATTTCGCGTATATGGCGGTATTTCTCGCGATTTCGGGGGCGAGCAATATCGCGTTCGCGGTATACGAGGCTGAGCCGAACAATCCGATTGCAACGTCCCAGGAATTGGTGGTGGGCAGCAGCGGCGGTGCAGAAATCAACGGCGCGCTCGGTGTCCTTTCGGGTCCCGCGACCAACGACGTCGATTTTTATTCTTTCGACGGCCGTGAAGGCGACGTAGTGACCATCGACATCGATGGAGGCATCAAGCCCAACGGGTCGGGCTTGCGCAACGTCGATACGTATCTCGCCGTTTTCGGGCCTGGACCGACGTTCCTGAAGTTGCGCGAGAACGACGATGCGGCGGCGCCGTTCGACTCGGGTTCGCTGAGTCGCCATGATGCGCTGATCATCAACTTCAGATTGCCCGCCACGGGCACCTACACGGTTGGCGTAAGCAGCTTTCCGCGATACCTTATGAATGGCGGGACGCTCATGTCCAGCCTTCTGGGGCCGCTTTCCAACGGCAGCTATACCCTGTTGGTTTCCGGGGTTTCGCCACCGCTGCAGCAGATCAATATCGATATCAAACCGGGCAGCGGTGAGCTTGCCCCGGTCAATCCCAAGTCCAGGGGCAAAATCCCGGTTGCCCTGCTGTCTTCCGCCGAGTTCAATGCTCTTGAAACCAACGAGGGGTCGATCAGGTTCGGCGCCACTGGCTACGAAGAGAGCTTGGTTCGCTGCCACAAGGACGGCGAAGATGTGAACGGCGACGGCCTACTCGACCTGGTCTGTCATTTCGAGAACCAGGTTGCAGGTTTCGATCATGGTGACCTCGAGGGCGTTTTGAGGGGTCAGACCGCAGATGGTCGTCAGTTCGAAGGACGCGGATTACTGAAGGTCGTACCCAGCAAGCGGCAGTAACAGTCGGGCACAGCCGAGTCTTGTTGAAACGCCGGGCCTGGGGAAACCCAGGCCCGGTTTTTTTTGGCGGACCAGGCACATCGAGCCTATCCGAGTGAGGATGATTTCACCTTGACGGCCGAAGAGCGGGCGCTTTTTCTCCGCTTTCGCCTTGAAGTATTTCTTGGCCGATAATCGGCATTGGTCCGGCAACGCCTGACAGGTTGTTGTTGTGCCAGAGAACGCCGTAAGAATTGGTTCGGCCGTCGAGTTTTTCAAGAGTCTGTTAGTGCCTGGTGGCCGGTAAAACCAAGCTGAAAGGTAAAAGGTAAAAGGTGAAAGTGAATTCCAGGCCTCTTGCATTCCGTACCGCCTTTACTTTCCACTTTAACCTTTGAACTTCTACCTGATCGCGAGCGCTAGCTCGCGATGGTCACGCCGCCGTCCGCAACGATGGTCTGGCCGGTGACAAAAGCGCCGGCACGAGAGGCGAGGAACACCGCAATGCCGCCGATGTCGTCCGGTTCGCCGATCCTGCGCAACGGCGTCTGCGTTTCGTACTTGGCGAGTACTTCGGGGTTTTTCCACAGGGCCCGGGCGAAATCGGTTTTCACCAGTCCGGGTGCGATGCAATTGACGCGGATGTTGTGCGGCCCCCATTCCACGGCCAGGTTGCGCGCCAGCTGCATGTCCGCGGCCTTGGAGATTGCGTAGGCGCCGAGCACGGCGGTGCCCTTGAGGCCGCCAATGGACGACACGATGATCACGACGCCTTCCTTTCTCTGCGCCATTTCCGGCAGTACCAGATTGGCCAGCCAGTGGTTGGATACGACGTTGTTCTGCAGGATCTTGTTGAAGGCCTCGTCGGGCATCTGCGCCATCGGTCCGTAGTAGGGATTGCTTGCGGCATTGCAGACCAGCACGTCGATCCCGCCCCAGTGCCCGCGCGTTTCGTTGACCAGATTCACGAGTTGCGCCCTGTCGCCGATGTTGGCGGGGATCGCGACGGCTTCGCCTCCGGCCGTGCGGATGGACTGCGCCACTTCCTCGCAGGCGGGCGCTTTGCGGCTGGAAACCACGACCCTGGCGCCAGCCGCGGCGAGATGCTCGGCGATGGAGCGGCCGATGCCACGGCTGGAACCGGTGACGATCGCCACTTTGCCCGTGAGGTCGAAGGGGCTCATGTTCAATTACTCGCGATTAGGCGATTGAGTGACTGAGTGATTGAGAAATTGAGTGATTGAGTGATTGTGCGATTCCAGACTCGTCACCGAATCACCCAATCACCCAATCACTCAATCACCGCCCCTATTGCCCTTCAACCAGCTCCTTCAGGGTTTGCAGACCCAACGGGTACACCCTGTTGAACGCCGCGAGCACCGTTGCGTCGTCCTGACCGGGGGGCGGATCATCGGTCCAGTAGGCGAGGCGCCTGAACCGCGCCTTCCATTCGACGCGGCTCTTGCCGTTGCCGGCATCCTTCACTGTCATGGTGGGGTAATAGTCGCTGGCACCCGGCTGGCCGCCGATATAAGTGTAGGAGAGGCTCATTTTCCAGGGCTCGTATGCGATGAGCTTCTCCTGGACCTTGGTGCCGTTGGCCCGGGTCAGCTCGCGAATACAGCCGACTTCGCGGTTCTTGCCGAGAATGATCCGGCTGGATTCGATGACAGGGAGCCAGCGCGGCAGACCGTTGAAGTCGCTGACCACCCCCCATACTTGCTCGGGCGGCGCATCGATAACGATGGAATGCTCAACTCGCAGCTCCGGTGCATCGACCGCAAACAGCGCCTGCGGTATCAGCAAGCCCGCAAGCAGCGTAAACAGAACTTCCTTGGCGCAACGCATTTTCGTCTCCCCCGTATTGTCGTTATCACGCGGGCGCCTGGCGGCGAAATCCGCCACGCCCGCGATTGCCGCAACTCTACCATCTTCACCGGACATTACGACGGCCGGAGGCCGGGCACCGGAATGCCGGGTCTTGGCATATCATGCGCTGCGCTAGTGCACTAGCCCTGCGTATGGCCGGTCGCGCGGCAGCGCTGCCGGTGCAGATGCAGATGGAGAAAAACAAGCTCGGAGGGGTGCATGCGTATTTACATGATCGGGGCAGGAGCGATGGGATCGGTGTACGGCGGGCTGCTCACGCGGGCAGGCTGCGAAGTCACGCTGATCGACCCGCGCGCAGACCACGTCGGCGTCATCTTGCGCGAAGGGTTGACGATCGAGGGGGTGCGCGGCCGGCACGTAATCCGCCTGCCGGCGCAAACCAGCCATACCGGGCTGCCCGCGGCGGACTTCGTCATCATTTTCACCGATGCCAATGCCACCAAGGACGCGGCGCGCACCGCCGCACGGGTGTTAAAGCCGGAAGGTTTTGCGCTGACACTGCAAAACGGCATCGGCAACGTCGAGGCGCTGGTCGCGGAACTCGGTGAGGCGCGCGTCATCGCCGGTGTGAGCATGAACAGCGCCGCAAATCCGGAGCCCGGGCGCGCGCAGTACACCAACGCCGGAATGACGTCGATCGGCGAGCTGGACGGCTGCAACACCAAACGGATCGGCGAAGTGGCGCGGATGCTGAACAAGGCCGAAATCGAAACCACCGTCATCCCGGACCCGATGGCGTACATCTGGGGCAAGTTCGTGCTCAACTGCGCGATCAATCCGCTCACCGCAGTCACCGGGCTGCGTAGCGGCGAGATGTACCGCACGCCGGAAGTCAACGCGCTGCAGGACCGCATAATCGACGAGATCCTCATGGTGATCGAGCGCAAAGGCATTCGCATTTCCGAGCCCGATCCGCGCAGGAAGATCAAGGAGCACTGCCGGGTGCGTTACAACCGGCCATCGATGATGCAGCACGTCGAGCAGGGCCGCCGCACCGAAATCGACGCGCTCAACGGGGCGCTGGTGCGCGAGGCCAGGGCGCTCGGGATCGCGGTGCCCTACAACGAGGCGATCGTTGCGGTGGTGAAAGGACTGGAGAAGAGCCGCCGGCAGCGGCTGCACGAACCGCCGATCGATTACGCCAAGCGCGAGGAAGAAGCGGAAAAAGAAGCAAGGAAACAGTGAGGCGGCGGCTGGCGGCCACCGGCGGGTGCAACCCGGGACCCGTTATGAAATCCAATACCGGATGCCGGTGAATTCAGGCGAGAGGCAAAGGAAACTGACGCAGATCATGAAGCAGGCAACCAGGAAACCGGCGCAACGTCCGGCGGCAGCTTCGCGTCCGGCGAAGCCGCAAAACCCGCAGATCAACGTGCAGACGCGCAAGGTGCTCAAGCAGCACTACCGGGCGAAATACGGGGTAAAGTAATGCGGTGACAAGTGACGAGTGACGAGTGACAAGTGACGGTCGAGTAAACAATGAACGCCATCCTGAGCGCGAACGAACTGCGTCATTACAAGGATCAGGGGTATGTGTTCCCGAAGTATCGCCTGCCGGCGCCGCTGCTGGATCGTCTGAGGAAGGGAATCGATCGGTTGCTGGAAACTTATACCGACGTGGCGCAGGAGGACCTCGCCAATCCGCACATGATTCCGCCGACCGAGGGTGCGCACTTGAATCCTTTCATGGAAACGGCGCGCCATGCGCCTATCTTGGACATGGTCGAGCAGGTGCTGGGGCCGGATGTGGTCCTGTGGATCACTCGCGTGCTATGCAAGCCGCCGCGCAGCGGCCGCGAGGTGCCCTGGCACCAGGACGGCGAGTACTGGCCGATGCGCCCGCTGGCGACCTGTTCGGTGTGGATTGCCATTGACACGGTGTCGACGGTGAACGGGTGCATGCGTTTCATTCCCAGGTCGCACAAGCGCCAGGAGCTGTACCGGCACCACCAGGCCAATCGCGAGAACCTGGTGTTGAATCTGGAACTCGACCGCGATCAATTCGATGAGTCCGCGGCCGTGAACGTCGAACTCGAAGCCGGCGAGATGTCGTTGCACGACGTGCGCATGATTCACGGCTCGCTTGCGAACGCCTCCGGGCAACGGCGCGCCGCCCTGATCATGCGATACATGCCGGCGACGTCGCACTATGACCGCGCGCTGGTTGCGCAGAAGAAAATCAATAGCCCGTTCAACCTCTTCGATCAGCCGCTATGGCTGATGCGCGGCGTGGACGGGCCCGGAAAGAATGATTTTGCGCACGGCCACGAGTTCTGGAAAAAGCGCTACGCCGGCGGTCTCGCGCTGCCGAAGGGAAGCGAAGACTGAAGAGGCCGTGACGAACGTGACGGACATGACGAACGTGACGGTCGTGAAAACGCGGCGCCCTATCGCGCGTTTCAGTGCAGGCTCGTGGCTCGCAAAGCGCGACGCGATGCCGGAACTACAATTCCATCGCATGCGGCCTATGGCCGCATATACGAGACGGTCGTGCCTCGCAAAACAAATGATACAAACTCTCGCCTCTCGCCTCTCACCGCATGCTCATTTCGCCGGCTCGATCCTCGCCAGTACGCCGTCTGGCGCATCCGTCAACAGATAGAGATTGCCGTCGGGGCCGGTTCGCACATCACGGATGCGCCCGAGTTCACCCTGGATCAGGCGCTCTTCACCGACGATTTTACCGCCATCCAGTTCCAGCCTCGCCAGCAACTGGAATTTCAGTGAGCCGACGAAAAGGTTGCCGCGCCAGTTGGGGAAGCGCTCGCCGGTGTAGAACGTCATCCCGGA
>JBOIFZ010000154.1:0-1876 GCA_050741735.1 Burkholderiales bacterium | reverse complement strand
CTGAAGTACTGCTCCTGCGTCATCGGCGGCTCGCCGGGATGCGCCTGCCCATGGTGCGCAAGATAGCGCTCGTATGCGTCGTCGCCGCTGACCTGGCGCAGGTATTGCCGGATTTGCTTGAGTTCGGCAGCTAGCATCGCGGCCTCAGGCGTGCTTCCCCGTGGAATTCATGCTCTCGTCGAGCTGCGTCCTGATGTACTTTGACTCGGACAGCGGCAGCACCGGCTTGCCGGACCGCATGCGCATGGACATGCGCAGCATGTCGACGATCACGATCCAAAGGTATTGAAAAGAATCCTTTGCGTCAACGCCTTTGAACTTCGGAGTAGATGGCCGGAATGGTACAATTCGCCGCTTTCCGGCGCGCTCACTTTCTCTCTCAGGCCACCATGTTCCCCGCTGACCAGAACATCAAGAATTTCGACCCCGAACTGTGGCAGGCAATGGAGGCGGAACGACAGCGCCAGGAAGACCACATCGAGCTGATCGCCTCGGAGAACTACACCAGCCCGCGCGTGCTGCAGGCGCAAGGCTCGGTGCTGACCAACAAGTACGCGGAAGGCTACCCGGGCAAGCGCTACTACGGCGGCTGCGAGTACGTCGACATCGCGGAACAACTGGCAATCGATCGCGCCAAGGTGCTGTTCAAGGCGGAGGTAGCCAACGTGCAGCCGCACTCGGGCTCGCAGGCCAACCAGGCGGTCTATGCGGCGGCACTCCAGGCCGGGGACACCATTCTCGGCATGTCGCTCGCGCACGGCGGCCATCTCACCCACGGATCGCCGGTGAATCTTTCCGGCAAGCTTTATCACGCCGTGTCGTACGGTCTCAATGCCGCGGAGGAAATCGATTATCACCAGGTGGCGCACCTTGCGGAGCAGCACAATCCGAAGATGATCGTCGCCGGCGCGTCGGCCTATTCGCTGACCATCGACTGGCAGCGCTTCCGCGACATTGCAGACAGCGTCGATGCCTATCTGTTCGTGGACATGGCGCATTACGCGGGCCTGGTTGCCGCCGGTCTGTATCCGAGTCCGGTCGGCATCGCCGATTTCGTCAGCAGCACTACCCACAAGACGCTGCGCGGCCCGCGTGGCGGCATCATCCTCGCCAAGACCGAGCACGAAAAGCTCATCAACTCGGCGATCTTTCCGGGCATCCAGGGCGGACCGCTGATGCACGTGATCGCCGCCAAGGCGGTGGCGTTCAAGGAAGCGATGGCATCTGAATTTCGCGGCTACCAGGCGCAGGTTATCGCCAACGCGAGAACCATGGCCAAGACGCTGCAGAGTCGCGGGCTTCGCATCGTGTCGGGACGCACCGACTGCCACATGTTCCTGGTGGACCTGCGCGCCAAGAAAATTACCGGCAAGGACGCCGAAGCGGCGCTAGGCCGGGCCAGCATCACCGTGAACAAGAACGCGATCCCCAACGATCCCGAAAAGCCTTTTGTCACCAGCGGCGTGCGTATCGGTTCGCCGGCGGTGACCACCCGCGGTTTCGGGGAACTCGAAGCCGAAAAGCTTTCCAACCTGATCGCCGACGTACTCGAAGCGCCGAACGACGAAGCCAACATCGCGCGCGTGGTGGGCGAGGTGAAGGCGCTTTGCGACCGCTTTCCGGTGTATGCGGCAGCAATGCCGCAGTGACAAGTGACAGGTGACATGTGACACGAGGCGTCTGCAGCAAAGTCTTTGCATCTGGGTGAATTTACTCGTCACTCGTCACTCGTTACTCGTCACGCTTCGCTATGAAATGTCCTTTCTGCAAACATCCGGATACGCAGGTCGTCGACTCCCGGGTCAACGAGGAGGGGGACAGCATTCGCCGGCGGCGGCGCTGTCCGTCGTGCGACAAGCGCTTCACCACTTACGAA
>JBOIFZ010000153.1:0-5527 GCA_050741735.1 Burkholderiales bacterium | reverse complement strand
CGTCGCCCGGATCGTCGGCGGCGTGGAGGAAACCCGCTACCAGGCGGGCTATGGTAAGGCGCCGTTCGCTCCCGTCGACCCCGACCGTCAGCGGGAGGCGGCCAAGTTCCTGCTCAAGCGCGCGTTCATTGAGCCAAAGGCTTTGCTCGATCCTGACGTACTACGCCGCATCACACCATCGGGCGGCGCCGACCCACTGCATGGATCGAACGTAGAATTGCTGCGCCGCCTGATCGACCCGGCTGTGTTCCAGCGCATGCTGGAAGCCAGCAGCGTGGGCAAGGGCCGCTACACTGGACTGGAACTGCTGTCCGATCTCAACGACGGCCTGTTCAGCGAGCTGGGCATGAAATCTCCAGTCGTCAGCCCCTATCGCCGCCAAGTGCAGCGCAGCTACGTGACGGTCCTTCTGACGGCTACCGGAACGATCGACGACCCCTCCCAGAGCGCCAACATCGACAGCGCCAATCTCGACAACGAACACGCGGACTCAGGCAGCGAGCGCAAATCCAAGTCGAACCTGAGCACCACCCGGTCCTTCGATTCCGAGCTCGCCTCCGTTGGCCAGCAGTTCAGCGGCGGCGCCGATGCCCTGAGCGAATACCGCGCGGCGCTGCGGGCCGCCGTGTCAGAGCTGTACAAGAAGATCGGCGAGGCACTCGACAGGACCACGGATACAGACACGCTGCTGCATCTGCGGCTGATCCGGTCGCAGCTCGCCAACGTGTCCTAGCCGGCCCGTCTCGCCGATTTCGAAGTGGCGGGAGCGGGCAGACAGCTCTGGTCGTAACGCCAACCACAACGGGAAACCACCATGAGCAAGTTGACCCGAAAGATCAAAGAAGAACTGGCCGAGATGCTCCCGCCAACTATCTTCTTCTTCGTTGCTCTCCACATCGTCGCGTTCATTCACGCGTTGATGACCAAATACAGCGGTATCGACCTCCCGACGTCGGCAACCGTGACGGTGGCCGCGCTGATCATCGCTAAATCTGTGCTGCTCGCCGACATGATGCCGTTGATCAACCGCTATCCCGAGAAGCCGCTGATCTGGAACATCGTTTGGAAAACGACCGTGTATTTCTTCGTGGCGGCAGTGGTTCACTACCTGGAGCGACTGTACGATTTCTGGAAGGAAGCTCCTGGTTTTGTGGCCGCGAATCAGAACATGCTTGCGGAGCTGGTCTGGCCGCATTTCTGGGCCATCCAAATCCTGCTCGCGGTACTGATCCTGATGTACTGCGTGATGGGCGAGCTCTCCCGCGTCGTGGGACGAGACAAGCTAAGGGCAATGTTCTTTGGTCCCCTGCCGGCCAAAACCGTATAGATCGGTGGCTGCTGGAAATGTAATCGGACCACCAAGAAAGATCCAAGCACGCTCCCTATTCAGCATATTTATTGCACCAAAGTTACAGTATTGCGTGCGCACCAACCCCGTTAGAAGTGGACTGCCACAGCGAATGAGTCGTCGGATCCCGAATCCGCCACCAACGAATCGGTCAGACGTCAATCAAAACTTCGTGAGGCGGCTCATGCAAACACGTGACAACGCCCCCAAAATAGTTTGGCGGATTGCATGATGTTATCCTTTACTATCTTGGACCGTGGGTCAGCGCCTGGTCGAAGATGGACAGCCCCGGCTACTTGCTGATTACCAATGCGAGGTGGTGCGCAGTGGTACCGGTGAATGCGTACCAGCGCACGGCATTGCGCGCCGGCGGTTGTGGGCTGCGATGGTAAGGTTGCAGCGCCATAAATTTGTGAGCAGACGACACAACCGGAAGTCCTTCAACGAGGAGCAGACGACATGAGAAGCGGCATGAAAATGATGGCGACCGCGTTCGCGACGTTACTGGCGATGGTCTTCACGACGGTCCCTGCGCGGGCGCAGGAGGACAAGTGGCAATTCGAGATTACCCCCTATCTGTGGGCAGCGGGATTCAAAGGCGACGTGACCGTGCAAGGGGGAACGGCGAGTATCGACAAGAGTTTCAACGACCTCCTTCAATATGTTGACACGGCAGGCTCGGTTATGGGTCGTGTCCAGTACGGGCAATGGGTGCTCTGGGGTCAGGCGGATTACATGGACCTCAGCGACGATCTGAACACTCCGGCAGGCGGGAAGCTGGAGTCGGAAATAACGATCACGACGGTGGCAGTCGGATATCAGTTCGGCGGCTGGAAGGAGGGGCAGACCTTTGATGTCATGATCGGCCAACAACGCCTGAGCTTGGATAATACACTGACGCTGAACGCGATCGGAACCTTCGAGACGAAACGCACTATCGATGATACTGTTCTCGTCGTGCGTCCCCGCCTTCCCCTCTCGGAACGTTGGCAGCTCAACCCCGACCTGGCATACGGCAAAGGCGATTCCGAGAAGACCTGGACTCTCTGGCCGCAGTTCGAGTATCAGATCACGAAGACCTGGGAGACCCGTATAGGCTACCGCCTGCTGCACTACGATATTCAAAACGGGAACAACAAGTTCGACGGTGACCTCCGTGGGTTCACCCTGGGCCTTGGCGCAACCTTCTGAGACGGAAGTTGGAGGGAGGGCGCGACAGCGCTGTTTCAAGTGCGTCGCGGACGCGCAAAATGATTCATTGACTTTCACAAAGAAAGGAAGCAAACCATGAACAAGAACTTCATCAGACTGATCACGCTGGCGCTTCTGCCCGCCGCCATCCTCACATTCACCTCCTGCGCCACAAAGATGGAAGGCGTCGAGGAAACCACCGTCATCGAAACTGCAGATGGCGCCGTTGTCGTGGATACGTTCACCACGACTGCGACCGTCACGGGCATCGACACCGCGAAGCGAAAAGTAACGCTGGTTTCGCCCAGCGGCAGCAAGTCCATCTACAAGGCCGGGCCCGAGGTCGTCAACTTCGCTCAGATCCGGGTCGGCGATCAGGTCAAAGCCACGGTGACCGAAGAAGTGGCGATCTTTATCGGCAGCGGCGCACCGCCCAGCGCAGTCGCCGGGGCCGGCGTGGCGCTCGCCCCCGTGGGCGCGAAGCCGGGTGGCGTGTTTGTGGAAACCTCGCAGGTCACCGTCAAAGTCGCCGCCGTGGACGCCAAGAACCACAAAGTCACCTTCCAACTCCCCGACGGCACCACCAAGAAGGTCAAGGTCGGCAAGAAGGTGGATCTATCCACCGTGCGCCCGGGCGACAACGTCACCATGCAGGTCAGCGAGGGCCTCGCCATCACCGTCGAGAAGCCATAATCATCCACGACTTCAAGCAGTGGAACAGGGGACAGCCCACGATTTCTTTCGGGCCCGCGTGCAGGCAATAAGGTGGTCTTTCCCCGATTACCGGTCACGATTACCGATTACGCGCTACGGATTACACGACGATGAGAACGCTGTTTGTTGTGACTGCAGTGATTGAGGCGGCGACTGGTCTGGCGCTGCTGGGGTTGCCTCCACTGGTGGTTTCGCTGCTGCTCGGTTCATCCCTCGACACGACTGGCGGGTTGGTGGCTCGTATAGCCGGCGCCGCGCTGCTGGCGCTGGCGCTCGCCTGCTGGCTCGCGCGCGATGATGGACAAAGCCGCGCAGCGAGAGGATTGATCGCGTCCATGTCGTTCTACAACGCTGCCGCCGTCGCGGTCTTCGTGTATGCGGGCATGGGTTTGGGACTCTCCGGCATCGGCCTCTGGCCGGCAGTTTTTCTTCACGCCGCACTGGCGGTTTGGTGCATCGCGTGCCTTCGGACCGGCCGGTGAGCCAATCAGACCCAAAGGACTGGAAGCGCGGTTTCGTATTCGAAAGACTGTAATTCGCGTAGACCACAATCAAACTGACATGCAAAGAAGGAGAGAAAAGATGAAACGAACAGCGGTCATAATCGTCCTGACTTTAACGTTCGGCGCGGTGGTTGCGCTATCGACGCACGTCACCGCGCAGGGTGGCGCCGCGAAGGTCGTGTTCCCGACCGACCGCACGGTGCTGCCGATCCCGGAACCACAGTACCCACATAGCACCGTGATTGATGCGCGCAATGCCACGCCGCCGCCGCGATTCGAGATCAAGGCGCCGACCAACGCGCCCAACGTCCTCATCGTGCTGGTCGATGACATGGGGTTCGGCCAATCGAGCGCCTTCGGCGGGCCCATCCATATGCCGACGGTGGAGCGCCTGGCCAACAATGGATTGCGCTACAACCAGTTTCACACCACGGCGTTGTGCTCGCCGACCCGCGCGGCGCTGCTTTCCGGCCGCAACCATCACACGAACAATATGGGCTCGATTACGGAAACGGCAACCGCCTTCCCCGGGCAAACAGGGCAACGCCCCAATAGCGTGGCGCCGCTCGCGGAGATGCTGCGGCTGAACGGCTACAGCACCGCCGCCTTCGGCAAGAGCCACGAAACGGCGGCGTGGGAAGTCAGCCCGTCCGGCCCCACCGACCGCTGGCCGACCCGCGCGGGCTTCGACAAATTCTACGGCTTCCTCGGCGGCGAGACCAACCAGTGGGCGCCGCTGATCTACGACGGGATGAACCAGGTCGAGCTGCCGAATGACCCCACCTACCACTTCATGACCGACATGACCAACCAGGCCATCGACTGGATGCAGTACCAGAAATCGCTCACGCCGGACAAGCCCTTCTTCATTTACTTCGCGCCCGGCGCCACGCATGCGCCGCACCATGTGCCAAAGGAATGGATCGCAAAATACAAGGGCAAATTCGACCAGGGCTGGGACAAGCTACGCGAAGAGACGCTGGCGCGGCAGATCAAGCTCGGCGTGGTGCCGGCGGGCACGAAGCTCGCGCCGAAACCGGACGCCATCAAGGACTGGGCAAAGCTGACCGCGGACGAGAAGAAGCTCTTCGCCCGCCAGATGGAGGTGTTCGCCGGGTTCGGTGAATATACGGACAACGAGATCGGCCGGCTGATCCAGGCCATCGATGCGACCGGCCAGCTCGACAACACGCTGGTCTTCTACATCGTCGGCGACAACGGGGCGAGCGCCGAAGGCGGCATGAACGGGCTCTTCAACGAGTACACCTACTTCAATGGTGTGCACGAGACCGTCCCGGACATCCTCAAGCATTACGACGAACTCGGCGGCCCGACGACGTACCCGCACTATGCCGCCGGCTGGGCGGTGGCGGGGGATACGCCCTTCACCTGGACGAAGCAAGTCGCCTCGAGCTACGGCGGCACCCGCAACGGGATGGTGATCCACTGGCCCAAGGGAATCGCGGCGAAAGGCCAGCTGCGCTCGCAGTGGCACCACGTTATCGACATCGCGCCGACGATCCTGGAGGCGGCCGGTCTTCCGGAGCCGAAGAGCGTGAACGGAACGCCCCAGACCCCCATCGAAGGCATGAGCCTGGCCTACACCTTCGCGGACCCCAAGGCCGCGAGCCGGCATACGACCCAGTACTTCGAGATCTTCGGCAACCGCGCCATCTACCACGACGGCTGGCTGGCCGGCACCGTCCACAGGGCGCCCTGGGAATTCAAGCCTCGGGGGACGCTCGAAAAAGACACGTGGGAGCTGTACGAC
>JBOIFZ010000152.1:0-5529 GCA_050741735.1 Burkholderiales bacterium | reverse complement strand
CGTGCCGTTCACCCGCGCCTGCGAGAACAGCAGGGTTACGCCGAGCAGGGTCAGGAACAGGCCGGCAGGAAAACCCGCAACCACGGCCTGCAGCTTCATCCCGCCCAGCAGAACACCGATCAGGAATGCCAGCGCGATGGAGAGCAGACCCACGTTGACCGGCAGGAAACTGCCCGCCACGACAGCGGCGAAAAGGGCCAGCAGGGAAAGGACGGGAAGGCTCATTTCCGTTTATTGTTTGTCCGGCATCTTGCGCGCCGGCTCCTCGGATGCGATGGTAAACTCTCGCGCGTTTCGCTTCCACTTTTTTGCCCCGGCCCGTTCGGTTGGGCAAAATCCAGAAAACGGAACTCTTTCACCACGAAGGACACGAAGGAGCACGAAGGAGAGTCAAAGACAATACAAGTGAGGTGAAAAGCAGAATGTGATGGATTGAGGGCCGGTCACAAGGACACATTGCCAAGGAAGCACAGATACCTTCAATTGCGAACCGTCTTCTTCTGGTTTCTTGCTTGCCGTGTTGGCTTTCCTTCGTGTTCCTTCGTGTCCTTCGTGTCAAGGAAAGGAATTTTGAATGCCAACAGCGATCGACTACTATCTTTCGCCGATGTCCCCGTGGACTTATCTCGGCCACGCCCGGTTTGTGGAAATCGCCGGGAGGCATGGCGCCACGATCAACGTGAAACCGGTGGACTACGGCAGGATCTTTCGGGTGTCCGGCGGGCTGCCGCTTTCAAAACGCGCGCCGCAGCGTCAGGCATATCGCCTGGTGGAATTGGCGCGCTGGCGCGACCATCTCGGGGTGCCGCTCACAGTGCAGCCGAAATTCTTCCCGTACGAATCGAACCTGGCCTCGCGCCTGATCATCGTTGCCGATAGTCGCGGGTCAGGCGCCGCATTGCGGCTCGCGGGCGCAATTCTCAAGGCATGCTGGGCGGAGAACCGGAACATGGCCGACGAAGCGGAACTGACAAAAGTCAGCCAGGAACAGGGATTGGAGCCGCACGGACTGATTGCCGCCGCCAAGTCCGATGAAGCCCGGAAGCGCTACGACGAACTGACCGAGGAAGCGATCGAACTGCAGGTGTTCGGCGCGCCCACCTACGTTTACAACAAGGAATTATTCTGGGGCCAGGACCGGCTGGATTTTCTTGAGCGGGCACTTGTAAATGGTTGAAGCAGGAGCATCGGGGTTTTGCACGATTGGTAGCCGCTCTGGCGACCGGCTACGAGTGCGTTGACGCAAAGAGCGCCAAGAAAGAAAGTGACGCAAAGCAGTCCAGGTATGCCTTACTCGCCTCTCGCCTCACCCCTCGTTGTGCAATTCCGCCTTGAACCCCGCCTTCTCCAGTGCGGCGATGATTTGCTGGATGTGGTCATGGCCGCGCGTTTGCAGGACGAAGTCCACTTCCGCAGTCTGTACCGGTAGCCGGGTGAAGGCGCGCTCGTGATGCACCTCCTCGATGTTGGCATTGGCCTCAGCCAGGCAGGCGGTCACCTTGGCCAGCGACCCCGGCAGGTCTCGCAGTTCTACCTGCAGCCGCGTCAGCCGTCCGCTACGCACCATGCCGCGTTCGATGATGTCGGCCAGCGTGAGCGGATCGATGTTGCCGCCGCACAGGACCAGCCCGACTTTTTTTCCGGCTAAACGGTCGCGGTTTTTCATCAGTCCCGCGAGTCCCACGGCGCCGGCGCCTTCGACGACGGTCTTCTCGATTTCCAGCAGCAACAGCATCGCTTCTTCGATGTCGCCCTCGTCGACCAGGATCAGATCGTCCACTTGGGTGCGCACGATCTCCAGCGTAAGCTTCCCAGGCTCCCTGACCGCAATGCCCTCTGCAATGGTATTGGTGCCGAACTCGGGTTTCAGGCCCTTCAAGGCGCAGTACATGGAGGGAAAGCGCAAGGTCTGCACGCCTACAACCTCGATGCCGGGCTTGATGGACTTGGCGGCAATGGCCATTCCGGAGATCATGCCGCCGCCGCCGACCGGCACCAGCAGCACATCGAGATCCGGCTCCGCGGCGAGCATTTCCAGTGCGATCGTCCCCTGTCCCGCGATCACCTTCTCGTCGTCATACGGATGGACCAGCGTCAGATGCCGTTGCACCAAGAGATCCAGCGCAAAGGCCTTGGCCTCGTCGAAGTTCTCGCCGTGCAGGATGATTTCCGCGCCGAAGGCGCGGGTGTGCTCGACTTTCACGTGCGGGGTGAAGCGCGGCATGACGATCACGGCCGGGATGCCCAGCCGCCTGGCGTGGTAGGCGACTCCTTGTGCATGGTTGCCGGCCGAAACAGCGATCACGCCGGCCGCGCGCTGTGCCGCAGTCAGGGAAAGCAGTTTTGCCAATGCGCCGCGTTCCTTGAACGAAGCGGTGAACTGGTGGTTCTCGAACTTCAGGAAGACCTGCGCACCGGTAATGCCGGAGAGCGTGCGTGAATGCAGGCAAGGCGTGGCGACCACGGCTCCGGCGATAGCCGCGGCAGCGCTGCGCACGTCCTGGAAGGAAACCGGCATTCTTGGAAAGATCGGGGCGGTTGAAGGCAACTGTAATCGAGGCATTTGCTGCGGGCAACAAAAAACCCGCCGAAGCGGGTTTTCTGTTCTGAGCCGAAGCAGCTCAGGCGTTCTGGATGTTCGACGCCTGCTTGCCCTTCGGGCCGGTGGTGACTTCGAAGCTGACCTTCTGGCCTTCCTTGAGGGTCTTGAAGCCCTGCATGTTGATCGCGGAGAAGTGTGCGAACAAATCGTCGCCGCCGTCATCCGGAGTGATGAAGCCGTAGCCTTTCGAGTCGTTGAACCACTTAACGGTACCAGTTGCCATGATGTTTCCTCAGAAAAAGTTTGTAAAACGGGGTACACCCGATGTTGGAGTTACAGGTGAACCGCGTATGGCAGAACCGATACCGAACACTTTCACTCAAGGCTGCGCCGCAAAACGACCGGGGCGCAAAGCCACGCAACACGCGCGCATGGTACGCCAAAGCCGCCGGAAAGTGCGGTTTTTTTTCCAGGGGTACGGTCGCCTTTCGCAGCCGTTTCCCGGAGTTAGTTAGAATGTGGGCGACGTGATGACGAAACTGACTCCCGCCGCCCTGCTCGGCCGCCTGGTTCAGGTCCGGCAAGGCGAGGCCACCGCTATGCTGTGGTCATTTGCCTATTTCTTCTGCCTGCTGTGCGGCTATTACATCCTCCGCCCGGTTCGCGATGAAATGGGCATTCAGGGCGGGGTGGAAAATCTGCAATGGCTGTTCACCGGCACTTTCGTGACCATGCTTGCCGCAGTACCGCTGTTCGGCTGGGTTTCCTCCCGCTATCCGCGCCGCAGACTTTTGCCGATCGTCTATCTGTTCTTCGTCGCCAACCTGCTCATCTTCTACGGCCTGCTCCAATTCCGAATCGCTCCGACCTTCACGGCGCAGGCCTTTTTCATCTGGGTCAGCGTGTTCAACCTGTTTGTCGTGTCGGTGTTCTGGAGCTTCATGGCCGACCTGTACCGCAACGAGCAGGCGCGCCGGCTCTTTGGATTCATTTCCGCGGGCGGCAGTCTTGGTGCCCTGGCGGGGCCGACGGTCACGGCAATGCTTGCCCCTGCCACAGGTCCCGCAAATCTGCTGCCGCTGTCCGCATGCCTGCTGCTGATGGCCGTGCTTTGCATTTATCGCCTGGCCGGCCGCGTTGCGCGCAATCCCGGTGAACAGGTCGAGATCGGCCGCCGAGCGGCCGAGCAACCGCTCGGCGGCAACATCTTTGCCGGCGTTACACTCGCGTTGAAGTCTCCCTATTTGCTCGGCATCGGCGTGTACGTCGTGCTCGGCACGGTACTCGGCACGTTCCTGTACTTTCATCAGGCCTATATCGTTTCGATGGCGATCTCCGATTCGGGCGCCCGCACCGGCTTGTTCGCGCAGATTGATCTCGCCGTCAACGTGTTGACGCTGGTCTGCCAGTTGTTCGTCGTGAACCGGCTGATCGGGCGCTTTGGGATCGGCACCGCACTGATGGTGCTCCCGGTGCTGGCAGTCGTGGGCTTCTTCCTGATAGGGCTCGCGCCGACGCTCGCGGTCCTGGTCGCATTCCAGGTGCTGCGCCGGGCAGGCGAGTACGCGATCGCAAGGCCGGCGCGCGAGATTCTTTTTACGGTTCTGAACCGCGAAGAAAAATACAAACCCAAGAATTTCATCGACACAGTCGTATTTCGCGGCGGCGATGCGGTGAGCGGTTGGCTGTTCGAGGGTCTGCGCATCCTCGGCCTGAGTTTCTCGGGAATCGCGTTTGTCGGCGTACCGATTGCACTGCTCTGGGCGGGCACCGGATGGATGCTCGGCCGTGCCCAGGAGGATATGCGTCAGACACAGGAGTGGAGGAGACGAACCGATGCACCCGAAACCTACCAGGCTGCCGCGCCGCAGAACTCTGCAGGCACTGGCGGGATGGGGAGCGTGGGTGGCGATGGGCAACCCCTCGTTCGCTGACGCGAGCGCGTTCGCCGTGACCAAACGCCCCATACCCCGGACCGGCGAACTGCTGCCGGTGGCCGGCCTGGGTACCTACCAGAGCTTCGACGTCGGCAACAGCGCTGGCGAACGCGAATCGCTGAAAGAAGTGCTGCGCCTGTTCGCGCAGCACGGCGGCGCGCTGGTGGACAGCTCCCCGATGTACGGCTCTTCGGAGTCCGTAGTCGGCGACCTCGCGGCCGGCCTGGGAATCACCGGACGGCTGTTCATGGCAACCAAGGTGTGGACCAGCGGGCGAGAGGCCGGAATCCGCCAGATGGAAGAATCGATGCGGCGCATGAAGGTGGCGCACATGGACCTGATGCAGATCCACAACCTGCTGGACTGGCGCACGCACCTGAATACGTTGCAGGAGTGGAAGGCGTCGGAGCGGATCCGCTACACGGGCATCACACATTACCACTCCGGTGCATACGCCGATCTCGAGCGCCTCATGAAGACCAAGGAGTTCGACTTCGTGCAGTTCAACTACTCGATGGCAGAGCGCGAAGCGGAGGTGCGCATTCTGCCGCTGGCCCAGGAAACCGGCACGGCGGTGATCGTCAACCGCCCGTTCGCGCAGGCCAGTCTGTTCTCGCGAGTGCGCGACAAGGAATTTCCGGCGTGGGCGGCAGAGTTCGACTGCAAGTCGTGGGGCCAGTTTTTCCTGAAGTACATCCTCGGCCATCCGGCGGTAACCTGCGTCATCCCCGCAACCAGCAAGCCGCACCACCTCGTAGACAACATGATGGCGGGCATCGGGCGTTTGCCCGATGAAAAGACGCGCCGCCGAATGGCGGAGTTCATGGACAAGCTGTAAAGATCGTGAAGGCCCTCACTCGTCCCTCGGCCCTCGTACCTCGGACCTACAAGAGTCCCCTCGCCGCCAGATTGTGCATCAGATCGTTGATGCCGAAGGTCCAGGGTGGGGCTTTGTCGCAGTGGCTTACGCGGTTCACCAGCATGCCGAGCGCATTCGCCCGTATGCTCACGATATCGCCAAGCTTGTGGGTGAAACCCTTGCCCTTCTCG
>JBOIFZ010000151.1:0-5406 GCA_050741735.1 Burkholderiales bacterium | reverse complement strand
TCGGCGCGCATTTCGTCGTTGGTGCGGCTTTTCAGCCCCCAGCGCAGAAACATCTCGTTGTTCTTCGACTTGCTGGCGCCGAAAAATCCCGGCGTGATCGGGAAATAGCGGTTGATCGCATCCTGCACCGCCGCCTTGCCCTCCCCGGTCTGGATCAGTTCGATGCAGAAGTCCTTGCCGAACTTGGCGTGGAACTTTTCCTCCGGCATGGTGATGCGCGCCAGGTTGCGCAGCGGATGGAAACTGCAGTGAAGCAGGTCTTCCACCTGCAGGATCTCGGCATAGTCCGCGATCGCCTTGATCACGCAGAACTCCGGCCAGGTCCTGAGCTCGAAATTGAAGATCGTCAGCGGCTTCTTCACCTTCGGGTCGAGCATTGCCGCCTCAACGCCGATTTCCTCCGCCAGGCCCCGGAACCTCACGTGGTGATGGTACTCCTCCATCGCCACCCTGCAGGTCAGCCACTTGGCGTAAGGCGTCGGCGCCAGTGCGATGGCGGGCTCGTCGAACACCTGCGCGCCGTAAAGCTCGTTGACCGCGTGGCTGACGACGATCTTCCTCACCGCCGTCCGGTATTCCTCCGGCTGGTGCGCCAGTTCGCCTGCGGTCTTCACTTCGAGGGTGGCTGTGGCTGTCATGGGGTACACCTCAAACAAGCGGTTCGGTATTGAAAAATTCCAGGTCGGTGCCCAGATCGGTCAGTTTCCCGGCGAACTCGGATTGCATCGTCTTCGCGAGGTCTTCGGGATTCCACGAAGTTCCCGGGTTCATCAGCGTTCGCGCCACCGGCCGCGGTTGGGAGAACAGGAACAACTCGCGGCCGCGCACGCCGAACAACTGCCCGGTGATGTCGTGCGCGCTCGAGCACAACAAGGCAGTGAGGCGCGCAACGTAATGCGCCGGTATCCTGAGAGCCCTTGCCTTGTACGCCGCCTGTGCCTCGTTGGCAGGTTGGATGGTTGCGGTCACCCGGGTCGCGGCGAACGGCGCGATCGCGTTGCACGCGACTTTCGAGCGCGCCATGTCCATTGCCACCACGCGTGTCAATCCCACCAGTCCGGCCTTGGCCGATGCATACGCCGACTGGCCGAAGTTCCCGAAAAGTCCGGCGCTGGAGACGATGTTGACGATGCGCCCCGGCGCCCGGCCGTTTTTCTGCTGCTCGCGCATCAACGGCGTCGCCGCTGCCAGCAGCGTGAACGGCGCGGTCAGGTTGTTGGCGATCACCTGTTCCCAGTTCTCGCGGCTGGCCTTGAAAATGAACGCGTCGCGCAGAATCGCCGCATTGTTCACCACGATATCCAGCGCGCCGAATTTCTCCACCGCGAGTTTCACCGCCTGGTCCGCAGCACCAGCTGCGGCCATGTCTTGGGTGAATGCTGCCGCATTTTTACCCAGCTTCGCGGCGACGCTTTCGGAAATGGAGGAATCAGGTTCACCTCCTGAAATTGACACACCGCTATCGGCGATCAACAACGCCGCACCCAGGCGATGCAACTCCTCCACGATCGCCAGCCCGATGCCGCGCGCGCCTCCGGTGACGATCGCCACTCTGCCCGCCAGTGCCAGTCCCGGTTTCATCTCGCCACCGCGGCTTTCGGCGCTTCAACTGGCGCCGGGAAAAACGCATCGGCGTGAATGTCGCGCAGACCGACACCGCGCGCCTTCACCAACGCGGTCGCCGCGTCCACCATCGGCGGCGGACCGGCAAAATAGGCATTGAAACCGGCGAGGCGCGCAAAATCCGCCGCCACCGCATCGGTCACGAGGCCGTACCTGCGCGGCACCAGCGTGCCCGAGGGTGAGGTTTCGCCGGGCTCGGAAAGTACGATGTGCGCCCTGAAATTGGCATGGCGCTCCTGCAACGCGGCCAGTTCGCGCTCGAAGTAGACGTCGCGCTCGGCGCGCACCCCGAAATACAAATGCACGGGCTGGGCGAAGCCGGCGGCGAGCGCAGTTTCGGCGATGGATTTGACCGGCGCCAGGCCGCTGCCTCCGGCGATGCACAGCATCGGCCCGGGATGCTGCACCCGCAGATACGAAGTGCCCATCGGCCCGGATACCTTGACCATGTCGCCGACCTTGAGCGCGGTGGCAATGCGATGGCTGACCGACCCGCCGTGCATCACCCGCACGTGGAATTCGAGCAACGGCTGGTCCGGACGATTCGCCATCGAGTAGTCGCGGCTGATTCCGGGCGCCACCGGCAATTCGAGCTGCGCATACTGCCCGGCGGAAAAGGTGAACGGCCCGCCTGCGACGATTTCGAGCCTCAGCTTGAGGATATCGTGGGTCAGGTTGGCGATCTCGGCAACCCTGCAGCGCATCACCCTGGACGGGTGCATCACGAAGTCCTCGGAATCGAGGCGCCGAACCACCACGTCGCTCCACATCTGCGAGCGGCAGGCGAGCACGATGCCGCGGCTGCGTTCGTCCGCGGAAAGCGCGTGTTCGGAATATTCCAGCTCGAGGATATCCCCGGTCACCAGCTCGCACTTGCAGGTGCCGCAGTTGCCGGACTGGCAACTGTATGCAAAGCCGATACCGTGGGCCAGCAGCGCGCCCAGCACGGTTTCGCCTTCCTCGGCGGGCGCGGACTGGTTCAGATCGGCGACGGTAACGGTAAGGCTCATTTAGCGTCCTGTTCCGCCAATTCGTGGCTGAAAACCCGGCGAGAATCGGCGCCATGCGGTGTTACGAGTCCTCGCCGTGCGTGTCGGAGCGCGGAAGAGGGGCCCCTGTTCCGCTCTGCGGCGGTCCCTGCTCCACGTTCCACCGGCCCCCACCACTGTCAAGGACTCGCGCCTTGCCTGACGCCGATTTCGCGGGTTTTCCAATCGGTGATGGGTTGTTGCCAATTGGATATGAGGTGTGCCTTCCAAGGTGGGCAAGTTGTCCCACGAATCAGCGGAGCAGGACACTACCCTTGCCTGGCGATCGCGGGCGCCATGGGCTACTATCTTTCAAGTATGGGAACCAAACTGTTGAGTGTCAAACAATCGGTGCGGCCCCGCAGGGGGATGAAACCGGGGGGCGCAAGGCGCAAGGCCGCCAGCATGGGCATGCTGCCCGGCCTGATCGGTTACCAGCTGCGGCTCGCGCAGCGCGCGATCTTTGCCGATTTCGTCGAGACCGTGGACGGCGCGGAAATTTCCCCCGGCCTGTTCGGGATCCTGGTGATCATCGACGCCAATCCGGGACTCACTCAGCAAGCGCTGGCCGATGCCGCACACCTGGATCGCTCCACGGTCGTGACCGTGCTCGACAAGCTGGAAGATCGGGGGCTGGTGGAGCGGCATGCGGCCGATCGCCGCAGCAACGGGCTGTTCCTGACCCGCGACGGCACCAGTCTGTTGCGCCGGCTGAAGCGCAAAGTCGCCCAGCACGAACGCCGCGTGGTGCAGAACCTCAGTCCCAGCGAGCGCAAACAACTGGTCGCGCTCCTGCAGCGCATCCTGCCGGAAAAGAGATAGCGATGGGTGATGGGTGATGAGTGATGAATGAAAAACGTGAATCGGGAATAGTGAATCGGAAAAAGGCGCGAAGCTCCACCACTCAACATTCAACACTCAAAACTCAACATTGGTCTTGATCACTCGCCTCTCGCCTCACTCCGCGTCCGACACCTTCCCCCGCAATCGCTTCACCACTGCGCGCACGCGCTTTCCCTCCACTCGTCTGCGCCTTGAAGCTGCAGTCGGCTTGGTTGCGATTCGCGATCTGGGCCGGTGCGCGGCGGCCCGCACCAGCTCGTCAAGGCGCGCCAGTGCGTCGCGCCGGTTGGCCTCCTGGCTGCGGAAGCGCTGCGCGTCGATCACCAGTACGTCCTGATCGCTGACCCGCCTTCCTGCCAGTTTGCGCAGCCGATTCTTGACCTCTTCGGTCAGTGACCTGCTGGAGCCGATATGGAAGCGCAGCTCGACCGCAGTAGCGACCTTGTTCACGTTCTGGCCACCGGGGCCGGAAGCCCGTACGAAGCGCAAAGCCACTTCATTCTCGGCGACGCGGGGAACTCTACTGTCCGAAACCATCGATGTGTCTCCAGAATCGCGTCCGAAATTGCACCTCAATCTTCACAATTGTGCGCTCGTTTGACGCACTGCAACAGCCGTAAACGCCCGTCCGGCGCGGACTTCAGGGGTTTCAAAAAACTCGGGTCGGCCCTTGCAATTGGGTAGGAGGAGGAATACATTTGCTGCGGGTTTCCCCGCGTACACAATTCGAAACAAGCAGATAACAAGCGAATACGTAACGGGGGCGATCTGATTCCCTACGTTGTGCCCAATCCTAGAAGTTGAAACCAAGATAAACGGGAGAGAGTTATGAAACGATGGACATATTCCGGGGTCGCAAAGGCCCTGTCCGCAGCGGCATTCATCGGGTTCGCTTCCCAGGCCATGGCAGCCGATGTCACCTGGGACCGCCTGATGAAAGCCGACAAGGACCCGAACAACTGGTTGATGTATCACCAGTCGTTCAAAGGCTGGCACTATAGCGGCCTCGATCAAATCAACGCCAGCAACGTCAAGAGCCTGAAAGTGGCATGGCTGCACACCCCGGCTGCTTCCAAACGCGGCATTCAATCCTTCCCCCTCGCAGTCGACGGCGTCCTGTACTACACCAGTTCCACGGGCCAGGTGTGGGCCCTCGACGGTTCGGACGGTTCGGTGATCTGGCGCTATCAGGCCAAGATCGACACCGAGCGTGCGGAAGGCACTTTCTACAACCCGTACAACCGCGGTCTGGCCATTGGCTACGGCAAAGTCTACATCGGCACCGTTGACGGTCGCTTGATCGCGCTCGACGCCAAGACCGGCAAAGTAGCCTGGGACAACATGGTCCTCAGCGTCGAGAAAGGCAACAAGGGCTTCACCGGCGCTCCTGTGATCGTGAAGGACAAGGTCATCATCGGTTCCAACGGTGGTGAGCTGTCCGGCTGCTGCGGCCCGATCTTCGCGGTCAACGCGCAGACCGGCGAAACGGCATGGCAGTTCGACACCATCGGCGGCGACGAGCGTTCCCGCGCTTCCTGGGGAAATGATTCGTGGAAAATCGGTGGGGGCGGCGGCTGGATGACCGGTTCTTACGATGCCAAGACCAACACGGTCTGGTGGGGCACCGCCAACCCGGCGCCCGACTACGACTGGGCAGGCGAGAACTGGAAAACCCAAGGACCGCGTCCGGGTGAAAACCTTTACAGCTCCTCGGTAGTCGTTCTCGACGCCGACTCGGGCGAGTTGAAGTCGTACTTCTCGGAAATGCCGCACGACGCCTGGGACTTCGACAGCGCGCCGGGCGAGTTCATGACCTTCGAGAAGGGCGGCAAGCGGTACATGCTGCATCCTAACAAGGGCGGCATCATCTTCGTTTACAACGCCGACCAGGTTGGCGGTGGCAAACAGCTGA
>JBOIFZ010000150.1:0-12116 GCA_050741735.1 Burkholderiales bacterium | reverse complement strand
TGGATAACGATTTTGGGAAACGCCGCGCTGTGGTCTTTCGACAGTTCCGAAATCCTGGCCGCCACCTTGCGGGCAATTTCCTTGTAGATCTGCGCTGAGCGGCTGTCCGGTTCGGCGACCACGGTCGGCTTGCCCGAGTCCGCCTGTTCGCGGATCTTGATGTCGAGCGGCAGCGAGCCCAGTACCTCCACGCCGTAGTCCTTGCTCATGGCCGCTGCACCGCCCGCGCCGAAAATGTGCTCCTCGTGTCCGCACTTGGAGCAGACGTGGACGCTCATGTTCTCCACCAGACCCAGGATCGGCACGCCGACCTTTTCGAACATCTTGAGGCCTTTGCGGGCATCGATCAGCGCGATGTCCTGCGGCGTGGTCACAATCACCGCGCCGGTCACCGGGACCTTCTGCGATAGCGTGAGCTGGATGTCGCCGGTCCCGGGAGGCAGGTCCACCACCATGTAGTCCAGGTCCTTCCACTGCGTGTCGCGCAGAAGTTGCTCCAGCGCCTGGGTCACCATCGGGCCGCGCCAGACCATCGGCGTGTCCACGTCGACCAGCAATCCGATCGACATCGCCTGCACGCCGTATCTCACCTTCGGCTCGATGGTCTTTCCATCGGCGGATTCAGGCCGGCCGGACAGTCCCATCATCATCTGCTGGGAGGGGCCATAGATGTCGGCGTCCAGCAACCCGACCTGGGCGCCTTCGGCGGCGAGCGCCAGCGCCAGGTTTACTGCAGTGGTGGATTTGCCCACCCCGCCCTTGCCGGACGCCACGGCGATCACGTTCTTCACGCCGGGCATCAGCTTCACGCCGGGCCGCACAGCGTGGGCGATGATCTTGACCTGGACGTTGGCGCTGACATTCCCTACGCCGGGGATGCTCTTTAGCTTGGCGATGACGTCTCGCCGAACGACGTCGATCACACTTTTGGCCGGGTAGCCGAGCAGGATGTCGAGGGAGACGTCGTTGTCCTCGACCGTGATATTGCGGGCTTCCTTGCCGGAAACGTAATCCTTCCCGGTCACCGGGTCGGTGAGTTCCTGCAAGGCTGATCTGACCTGCTGTTCGGTGACCGCCACGTCTGCTGCCCTGGATTTTAAGGGGCGAATTTTAAGCTTAATTCTCGGCCCGTAAAGGGCTTTCTCGGGGTCCATTTGATAGAATCCGGGCTTTCCGGCGTCTCCCCGAAATGTCGCGCAGGATCCTCGTCACCTCGGCGCTGCCGTACGCCAACGGCAGCATTCACCTCGGCCACCTCGTGGAATACATCCAGACCGACATCTGGGTGCGCTTCCAGAAGATGCAGGGGAACGAGGTACATTACGTCTGCGCCGACGACACCCACGGCACGCCGATCATGCTGCGCGCCGACCAGGAAGGCATCACCCCGGAGCAACTGATTGCCCGCATGTACGGCGAGCACACCCGCGACTTCGCCGGCTTCCATGTGGCGTTCGACAACTACTACACCACGAATTCCCCGGAGAACCAGTCTTTCTGCGAAGACTTCTACAACAATCTCAAGGCGAAGGACCTGATCGCCAGGCGTTCGGTCGAGCAGTTCTACGACCCGGTCAAGCAGATGTTCCTGCCGGACCGATACATCAAGGGCGAGTGCCCGAACTGCCACTCGAAGGACCAGTACGGCGACTCCTGCGAAGTCTGTGGTACGACGTACGCTCCGACCGACCTCATCAATCCGTACTCGGCGGTTTCAGGCGCAAAACCGGAACGCAAGGCCTCCGAACACCACTTCTTCAGACTTTCCGACAAGCGCTGCGAGGATTTCCTGCGCGGCTTCACCCAGACCGGCGATCGCCTCCAGCCGGAAGCGGCGAACAAGATGAAAGAGTGGCTGGGCGAGCCCGGCGATAAGAAGCTGGCCGACTGGGACATATCCCGCGACGCCCCCTACTTCGGCTTTCCGATCCCCGGCACCAACAATCAGAAGTTTTTTTATGTCTGGCTGGATGCGCCGGTGGGCTACTTCGGCAGCTTCGGCAACTATGTCGCCAAACAGAAAGCGGCGGACAAGACCATCGACAAGGACGCCTTCCTGCGCCCGGGCGGCAATACCGAGATGGTCCACTTCATCGGCAAGGACATTCTCTACTTCCATGCGTTGTTCTGGCCGGCGATGCTGGAATTCGCCGGTTACCGCACGCCGACCAAGGTGTTCGCCCACGGCTTCCTCACCGTGGACGGACAGAAGATGTCCAAGTCCCGCGGCACTCTCCTCACCGCGGAGAGCTACCTCAAGCAGGGGCTGAATCCCGAGTGGCTGCGCTACTACTATGCTGCCAAGCTCAACAGCACGATGGAGGACATCGACCTCAACCTCGAGGATTTCGTCGCGCGGGTGAATAGCGATCTGATCGGCAAGTACGTGAACATCGCTAGTCGCTGCGCCGGATTTATCACCAAACGATTTAATGGGCGACTAGCGCGAGTTCCCCTGGATGATGAGTGGGTCAAGAGGGCTTTCACATACTCCTGGGAGAACGGGCAGGACATCGGTCCAAACTCTGCGGAGATTGCCGAGGAATACGAGTCCAGGGAGTTTGGCAAAGCCGCTCGTTGGATCATGGCGATTGCGATTATTGCTAACCAATATATTGACCAACAGAAACCTTGGAATCTTGCCAAAGACATCTCGAAAGAGAAGGAACTGCATTACGTCTGCAGCGTAGGAATTAATCTTTTTCGGTATCTGACTATATTGTTGGCGCCCTTGCTTCCGAAGACCACTGCTGACGCCGCCAACTTCTTGGGCATTGCCGACAAACCTTTGCAATGGCTAGATGCCGAGACTGTTTTGCCGGAAGGCCACCGCATCAACGAATACAAGCATCTTATGACCCGTGTCGACCCGAAACAGATCGCCGAGCTGGTCGAAGCCAACAAGGAAAGCCTGCAACCCACGGACTCCCCTCTACCTCCGGGACAAGGGAACACTTGGAGCACAGCAGAGGGGCGGGGGGGTGAGGGAGCGGGGAATGAGGGAAAATCCAGGTCCAAACCACCCCTGCCATCGGATCTCCTCAACTTCGCTCGCAAGCTGCGGAGCGAACAAACGGATGCCGAGCAACTCGTCTGGTCGCTGCTCCGCGACCGAAGACTCGCCGGCGCGAAGTTCCGGCGCCAGCACCCCGTCGCGGCGGCAAGCAAGAATTACGTTCTCGATTTCTATTGCGATGAATTGAAACTGGCTATCGAACTGGATGGTGGGCAACACCAGGAAAACCGGACGAAGGATGAAGAACGAACCGGGCTATTGTCTCAGCTTGGCATCAAGGTACTGCGGTACTGGAACAATGACGTACTTTCACAAACCGACTCAGTGCTCGAGTCGATATGGAACATGGTGAACGAGATGACATCCACCCCGACCGCTCCCTCACCCCCAACCCCTCTCCCGAAGGGCGAGGGGCTTATTTCCATCGATGACTTCAACAAGGTCGAGCTGCGCGTCGCCCGCATCGTCAGCGCCGAGCACGTGGAAGGCGCCGACAAGCTGCTCAAACTGCAGCTCGATCTCGGCAACGAAATCCGCCAGGTGTTCGCCGGCATCAAGTCGGCTTACGACCCGGCGAAGCTGGTCGGACGGCTTACGGTGATGGTCGCCAACCTGCAGCCGCGCAAGATGCGCTTCGGCGAATCCCAGGGCATGGTACTGGCCGCCAGCGGCGACGGGCCGGGAATTTTCCTGCTCTCGCCCGACGATGGCGCGCAGCCGGGCATGCGCGTAAAGTAAACGCATCCCATGAAAATCACCCGCCGACTTCGCATCCGTGGCCAGGTCCAGGGCGTGAACCTGCGCGAAGCCCTGCGCCAGCGCGCAGACCAGCTCAAGGTGACCGGGTGGGTACGCAATCGCCTCGACGGAACCGTCGAGGCGATCGTGCAGGGCGAGGCCTTCGCCATCGACTCCATCGTCGAGTGGGCCCGCCAGGGTCCGACGACGGCGCGGGTGGACAGCGTGGACGTTGAATCGGCCGAGAGTGAGGGGAACTTCCAGATCTTCGACAAGCGCCCGACAGGGTAGAACGACAAATCAAATTCTTACCGTGTTGAGATTTCCTCTTTTTCCCGAGCTTACAAGTAAACGATCTGGACGTTCTTCGGCTCGATCCAGTTGCCGAGCGAGTTGATCAGCCCGTCATCGAGTTTCACCCGCCACGCGTCGCCCAGTTCGATTTCGGCGACCGCATCGTTGTTGCTGTACACCACCGAGACCGGGCAGCCGCCCTCCCCGCCGTTACGATAGGGCGCGAGCAGTTCCTTTAGTTTGCTGCCGCTCGACTGGCCGTTGCAGTGCAGCCGCACCTTGCGGGCGAAGCGGCTGCGTGCGGCAGCGAGGTCGTAGAGCCGGTCCGCGGTTAGCCGCAGGCCCTGGGTGAAATTGTCGAAGCTTGCCTTGCCCTCGACGATCAGCAACTGATCTTCCTTGAGCCAGTTGCGATGGCTTTCGAACAGCTCGTTGAATATCGTGAGCTCCACGCGCGCCGAGCCGTCGTCGAGCACGACTACCGCCATGCGTCCGCGCCGGGTCTGCTGCTGCCGGATGCTGTAGATGACGCCCGCGACGATTACGGGCTGTCCCTGCGGCTGGATATTGGCGAGCCGCGTCCTGGCAAAGGCCTCCACTTCCGCCGCGTAACTCTGGAAAGGGTGGCCGCTGAAGTAATAGCCGAGCGCGAGTTTCTCGTTCTGCAGTTGCTCTTTCGCCTCCCATCGCGCCGCTTCAATCAGCTTCGGACCTTCGACCGTTGCCGACGCATCGCCGAACAGACTGTTCTGCGAGGCGGCCCGGTTCTCCTGCTCGGCCGCCTCCATGGCGATGCCGACGGAGGTCATCAGGCTGGCGCGATGATCGTCGATGGAGTCGAATGCGCCGGCACGCACCAGCGATTCGATCACCCGGCGATTGACGACACGCTTGTCCACCCTGCGGCAGAAATCGAACAGGTCCTTGAAAGGTCCGCCCTGTTCGCGCGCCTTGATGATGTGGGCGATCGCCGATTCTCCGGTCCCTTTCACCGCCCCGAGCCCGTAGCGGATGCGCTTCGCATCCACCGGCACGAAGCGGTACTCGGCTGCGTGAATATCCGGTGGCAGCACTTCCAGGCCATTGGCGATCGTATCCTCGCAGAACTGCTGCACCTTGTCGGTATCGTCCATGGCTGCCGACATGTTGGCGGCCATGAACGCTGCCGCGTGATGCGCCTTGAAGTACGCGGTCTGGTAGGCGACCAGCGCGTAAGCGGCGGCATGCGACTTGTTGAAGCCGTAGCCGGCGAATTTCTCCATCAGGTCGAATAACTGCTCGGCGCGGTGCTCGGACACGCCGTTCTTCATCGCGCCGGCCTTGAAGATGTCGCGGTGCTGCGCCATTTCCTCGGGTTTTTTCTTGCCCATCGCGCGGCGCAGCAGGTCGGCGGCACCGAGGCTGTAACCGCCGATCACCTGGGCGATCTGCATCACCTGTTCCTGGTACACCATGATCCCGTAGGTCGGCGACAGGATCGGCTCCAGGCGCTTGTCGAGATACCCGACGCGCTCCCGGCCCTGCTTGCGCTTGACGAAATCGGGGATGAGTTCCATCGGACCGGGGCGGAACAGGGCGACCAGCGCGATGATGTCTTCGAAGCGGTCGGGCCTGGCCTGTTTAAGCAGCTCACGCATGCCGCGCGATTCAAACTGGAACACCGCCGTGGTATTGGCGCCGGAAAACACCTTGAACGCAGCCGGATCGTCGAGCGGAAGTTGCTCGAGCCTGATCCGCGAATCGGGATCGAGGCGCTTGATGAAACGCAGCGTCCAGTCGAGGATTGTCAGCGTGGTCAGGCCGAGGAAGTCGAACTTCACAAGTCCGATCGCTTCCACGTCGTCCTTGTCGAGCTGCGACACCGCGCCGTCCGAACCGGAAGCCGTGTACAACGGGCAGAAATCGGTGAGCCTGCCGGGCGCGATCAGCACGCCGCCGGCATGCATGCCGACGTTGCGAGTCAAGCCTTCGAGCTGTTCCGCGAGCGCCAGCAGCTCGCGCGTTTCCTCTTCCGATTCCTCGCGCTCCTTCAGCCGCGGCTCCATCTCGCGCGCATCCTTGAGCGTGATGAGCTTGCCCGGCTGGAACGGGATCAGCTTGGCGAGCTCGTCGGTGCGGCTGTAGTTCCATTCCATGACGCGGCCCACGTCGCGCACCACCGCCTTCGCCGCCATGGTGCCGAAGGTCACGATCTGCGACACCGACTCCTCGCCGTACTTGTGGCGGACGTACTCGATCACGCGGTCGCGGCCGTCCTGGCAGAAATCCACGTCGAAGTCCGGCATGGACACCCGCTCGGGGTTTAGGAAGCGTTCGAACAGCAGGTCGTAGCGCAGCGGATCGAGGTCGGTGATGCCCAGCGAATACGCGACCAGCGAGCCCGCGCCGGAACCCCGGCCCGGCCCCACCGGCACGCCGTTCCCCTTGGCCCAGTTGATGAAATCGGCGACGATAAGAAAATAACCCGGGAAGCCCATCTGCACGATGGTCTTGATCTCGAACTCGAGGCGCTCGCGGTAACGCGGCATGTGCTCGGCGCGCGCGGCGGGCTCGGGGTAGAGCGCCTGCATGCGCAGTTCCAGACCGGCGACCGAGCGCTCATGCAGATACTGCTCGAGACTGACCCCCTCGGGAGTGGGAAACAGCGGCAGCCTCGACTTGCCGAGATCGAGCGGGAAATTGCAGCGGCGGGCAATCTCCACCGAGTTATCCAGCGCCTGCGGCAGGTCGGCGAAGAGCTCCGCCATTTCGGCCTGGGTCTTGAAGTATTGCTCCTCGGTGAATTGGCGCGGGCGGCGTTGGTCGGAAAGGACATAACCCTCGGCAATGCACACCCGCGCCTCGTGGGCGACAAAATCCTCGCGCTTTAGAAACTGCACCGGATGCGTCGCCACCACCGGCAGGTTCAGGCCGGAAGCAAGCCGAACCGCGCGCTTGACGTAGTGCTCGGCATGGGGATGGCCGGCGCGCTGCAACTCGACATAGAAGCGCTGCGGGAAAAGTTGCGCCCATTCCCGTGCCAGCTTCTGAGCCTGCGGCGGGTTATCGGCAAGGAGCGCATGACCGATATCACCCAGGTGCGCGCCCGACAGCGCAATCAATCCTTCAGTGCCGGTCTCGCTGAGCCACTTCTTATGGATTTCCGCGCGGCCGCGGTGCTGATTGTTGCGGTAGGCGCGCGTCAGCCAGTCGCACAGACGCAGGTAGCCCGCGGCCGAGGCGCACAGCAGCAACGCCCTGAAAGGCTTGTCGCGGTCGGCTTCGTTGCTGATCCAGACGTCGCAGCCGATGATCGGCTTGAGTCCCTGGCTGCGCGCGGTCTGGTAGAACTTCACCATGCCGAAGACGTTGGAGAGGTCGGTCAACGCCAGCGCCGGCATCGCGTCCGCCTGTGCTGCCGCCACTGCGCCGTCAAGCCGGGTTATGGCGTCAACGATCGAATATTCGCTGTGCAGGCGCAGGTGGATGAACTTCGGATGCATAGAAGTTATTTTACGCCTGAAACCCGAAGGGCCTCACCGCAAAGACTCCTTTCAATACCCCCTTGAGGGGGTATTGAAAGGAGTCTTTGCGGTGAGGTTTAGTGCGCCTGTGCGGTGAAGACTTGCTATTGATTGGTAGAATGTCGGCCGTTCCTGCACCGCCACCCCTACCATGCGCTTCATCAATCTCGCCGGCTACAACTTCGTGCCGCTCGAACGTCTGCCCGAACTCAAGGCCGGCCTCAAGGAATTCTGCGTGGAAATCGGGCTCAAGGGCACGATCCTGGTAAGCCCCGAAGGCATCAACATATCTGTCTCCGGCTCCGGGCTCGTGGTGACCCGCTTCAAAGCTTTCGTGCACGCCGATTCCCGCCTCGCCGGACTGCGCTTCAAGGACAGCGTTTCCTCCTACCAGCCTTTCAAACACATGCTGGTCAAGATCAAGAAGGAAATCATCACCCTGCGCGTGCCCGGCCTCGACCCGGCGGCACAACGCGCGCCGTCCGTAACGCCGGCCGAGCTCAAGCGCTGGCTGGACCAGGGGCGCGAAGTGGTGCTGCTCGACACCCGCAATGCCTTCGAGGTGGAAACCGGCACGTTTCGCGATGCCATTCACTTGAATCTGAAGTCATTCGGGGAGTTCCCACGGGCTGCAGACCAGCTCGATGAATCGCTCAAGGACAAGACCATCGTTGCCTTTTGCACCGGCGGCATCCGCTGCGAGAAGGCCGCGCCGGTGCTAGTTAAAAAGGGATTTCGCAGCGTCTTCCAGCTTGAAGGCGGCATCCTGCAGTATTTCGAGGACTGCGGCGACACGCACTTCAAAGGCCGCTGCTTTATCTTCGATCAGCGTACCGCGCTGGACGGAAATCTGAATCCGGAACTCGCGGGCGCCCAATGACCGGCGCACGCGAAACCCACAGGGCGGTGATCGCGATGGTCCTGCTGGTGATCCTGTGGGGATACAGTTGGATCACCTCCAAGCTTGGCCTGTTTTACGCCAGTCCGCTGGACTTCGCTGCAATTCGCGTGGAGCTTGGCGTGCTGACGCTGTTCATCGGTCTGCTGTGGACGCGATCCTCGCTCAGGCCACAGCATTGGCCGGCGCTCATCCTCATCGGGCTGATCCAGACTTTCGCCTTCATCATCCTCAACACCGGGGCACTGTCCGAAGGCGGTCCCGGGAAAACCTCGGTGCTGGTTTTCACCATGCCGTTCTGGGTGCTGGTGTTCGCCTGGCCGGTGCTGCACGAGCGTATCCGCGGCTTGCAGTGGGTATCGGTGGTACTGGCGGCGATCGGCCTCGTGTTCGTGCTCGAACCCTGGGAAATGCACACTTCGATGTTCAGCAAGACCCTGGCGGTGCTGGCCGGCATGTGCTGGGCCATCGGCGTAGTGTATGCGAAGCGCCTGCACAACCGCGCCCCGGTGGACGCGCTGTCGTTCACCTTCTGGCAGATGCTGGTGGGCCTGATTCCGATCCTGATCGCTCAACTGATCTTCGACCGCGAGCCGGTCAACTGGACCGGCACTTTCATCTTTGCCGCGGTGTTCAATGGCGTGCTTGCGACCGGCATCGGCTGGCTGACATGGCTGTACGTGCTGCACCGGCTGCCGGCGGGCACCACCAGCCTGTCTTCGCTGGGGATTCCGCTGATCGCGATCGTCGCCTCGTGGCTGCAACTCGGCGAGGAGCCGGGCAGGTCGGAACTCGCCGGCATGCTGCTGATCGGCGTCGCGCTGGCGATCCTGTCCTACCTCAGCATCCGCAGGCACGAGGAAGTCGAACCCATGACCGGCCAGGAGTGAATTCAACTGCTTTCACCACGAAGGACGCGAAGGAACACGAAGGAAATTCAACTGCAAAAGAACGGATGAAACAACGGATGCAATTGGAGTTTCTTGAATCGTATCATCCATGTCGGCAGCTCCCGCGTGACCCTGTCAATGGATCCGGACATGCTCGCGTTCTCGCATCTCACTTTCCATTTTTTGTTTTTCCTTCGTGTTCCTTCGTGTCCTTCGTGGTAAATGAGGTTCGTCATTGAAAAAGAGCCAATCAAAATTCATCGACATCCGCGGGCTGCGCTACCACGTGCGAACTTGGGGCAACCCGGATGCAACCAAACTCTTTTTTCTGCACGGCTGGATGGACGTGTCGGCGTCGTTTCAGTTCGCAGTGGATGCGCTCAAGCACGATTGGTTCGTGATCGCGCCGGACTGGCGCGGGTTCGGTTTGTCGGAGTGGAACAACGACAGTTACTGGTTTCCGGATTACATCGCCGACCTCGACGCGCTGCTGCGCCATTTCCAGCCCGACGCGCCGGCGATCCTGGTCGGACACAGCATGGGCGGCAACGTCGCCAACCTATACGCCGGCATCCGCCCGGAGCGCGTCGGAAAGCTGGTGCTGGCGGAAGGATTCGGACTGCCGCCCACCAAGCCGGGCCAGGCGCCGGAACGCTACGCCCGGTGGTTGGACGAAAACCGCCAGCCGCCGAGGCTGCGCCCCTACTCGACGTTCGCGGAAGTCATTCAGCGGCTCAAGACCAACAATCCACGCATCACCGACGAGCGCGCCGCGTTCCTCGCTCCGCACTGGGCCGAGCAGATGCCCGACGGTAGCATCCGACTGCGCGCCGATCCCTGCCACAAGATGGTGAATCCGGTGCTCTACCGCGTCGAGGAGGCGATGGCCTGCTGGCGGCGCATCACCGCGCAGGTGCTCTGGCTGTGGGGCGACGGGGAATGGATGATGAAGTGGATGAAGGGCGACACGCCGCTGCTCGACAGTTACCGGTCCTGCTATCGGTCCCTGCATGAAGAAACCATTGCGGATGCCGGCCATATGATGCATCACGACCAACCGGAGCGATTCGCGCATGCGGTTGAATTTTTCTTGCTCGCCTGAATTTTCCGCCACGCCATTGACCGTGAAGGTCTAGAATTCTCCGCGGAGCCCGGTCGTCGGGCCGATAACAATTTCAATCGGGAGGATTCAGATATGAACCACGCGACGTGGTACAGGCTGTACGCGGGAATCTTGCTCGCCGGATCGGGACTGCTCGCGGGCCCGGCGCTCGCCGGTCCGGTGGAGGAGATCCACGAAGTCGAGGATCGTCGCTACGATGCGATGATCCGCGGCAATGCCGATGTATTGGCGAATACGCTGGCCGAGGAGTTTTTCTACCATCAACCCAACGGCAAGACCAATGACAAGCCGGGATACATAAAACAGATGCAGAGCGGCACCGTGAAAATCTTCAGTGCCGAGCGTTACGACGTGAAGGTCAATGTCTACGGAGATGTCGCCACGGCGATAGGCGGCACGAGGCTGGATCTCGAGATCGGTGGGGAACGCCGCAAGGCGGATCTGGGCTATCTCAACGTCTGGGTAAAGCGGGACGGACGCTGGCAACTGGCGAAGCGCCAGTCCGCCTTCAAGCAGTAGGTCTCAGGAACAGTACGCCCCGCCATAGCGTCAGGGAACCAACGGCGATGAACGCCGACGCGTAGCTGGCGCTCACGGCGTGCACCGCCCAGAACAACATCGGCAGAACCACGACGCCGGCGTAAGTCATCGCCAGCGAAGCCCCGGTCGCGGCGCCGGCCTTGCCGGCCGGTGCGATGCGGGCGACTTCGGAGAGATACACCCCGTTCCATCCGATCGCGGTCGCGCCGTAGGCGAAACTCACTGCAAAAATTGCCGCGAGCGGCCACGTGTGGGTGAACGTCGCGGTTAGCGCCGCTCCGACGGACATCGTAACGCCGAGAATTCCGAGCAGCGCCCGCGGTTTCACCCCGTTGTCCGCCACGACCCCCCACGAAATGCGACCGATGATGCCTGCAGTCATCGCGGTCGCCAGCGCCGCTCCGGCCACCGGCACGGAAAATCCGATTCGCTGGTTCAGATAGACAACTAGAAAAGTGCTGAGGCAGGCCTGCATTCCGGAATAGGTGCAGGACGAGAAAGCCATCTCGCGCAGGCGCGGATGGGCGAGCACCAGGCGCAGCGGCTCGAGCAGGCTTGCCGGCTTTTTCGGTCGATCGAAATGCTGCGCGAGATCCACCACGGCCCGGTACGGGTGGATCGCCGCAGCCAGCGCGACACACGCCAGACCGACCGCCAATGCAGCTGTCTTCCAGCCGAAAGCGACGATCAGGGCGGGCACGATCGCGCCCGCAAGGGCGCCACCGATCGGCACGCCGGTCTGTTTCAACGAGAAGATGAAGCTGCGGATGCGCCCGGGTGTGCGTTCCGCGAGGATCGCCGAGCTGGACGGCGTGACCGGGCCGTACCCCAGACCCATCACCAGCGCCCCGAGTGCGACCAGCCAGGCGTTGGAACTCGCGATCAGCGCGATGCCGCCGCCACACAACAGCAGCGAGAACTGACTCATGCGCAGCGCGCCAACCCGGGCAATGACCCCTCCGGAAAAGAGCGCGCCGAAAGTGGCCGCGGCAAAGGTCAGGGCGGTGACGATCCCTACCCAGCTCGCGGGGAATCCGATGTCATCGTGTGCAGCCGGAGCGAATACCGGCGGCGCGAACACCGCCATCGACACCAGCGCCTGGATGGCCATGGT
>JBOIFZ010000149.1:0-4260 GCA_050741735.1 Burkholderiales bacterium | reverse complement strand
AGGGGTAGAGGGCGGGGGTGAGGTGGGTCGGCTGTCAGGCGGCGCAGGGCGGCGAGCCAGAGGATGGCGACAGCGGTGAGGACCAACAAGGGCAGCGCGCTGTAATTGAGCGTACTCCAGCCGTGCTTGTAGAGGATGGCGCCGGAACTCAGCGAGGTCGTGCCCATGGTGACGTAGATCAACAGGTCGTTGATGCCCTGCGTCTTGGCTTTCTCGGCCGGCGTGTAGCACTCGGTCAGCAGCGTGGTGCCGCCGACGAACAGGAAGCACCACGCGACACCCACCAGCACCATCGACATCCAGAAGGCGGCAACTGAAATGCTCGACACTGCCACCGCGACCGCGGCGAGCATCAGCACCACACCGAGGAACATGATCGGCAGCACGCCGAAACGCGCGATCAGCCAGCCGGTCACGAATGCCGGCGCGAACATGGCGATGATGTGCCACTCGATCACCAGCACCGCGGCGTAGTAGGGGTGCGCGCACATCTGCATCGCCAGCGGTGCCGCCGCCATCAGCAGGTTCATCACGCCATAGGCGGTGATGCTGCCGAGCGCCGCGACGATGAGTGCCGGCTGGCGCATGATCGATGCAAGGGCGCGCGCCGAACCGTGCCGCTCCTCGTGCGACGGCATCGGCAGATTCAGGCGCAGCAGGATCAGGATCGCCAGACAGGCAAGCACGATCAGCGACAGGAACGAGCCGAGAAAGGTGACGTCCAGCAGGTCCTTGGTGAGCTTGCTGCTCTCGGGACCGAATACGCCGCCGACGATGCCCCCGGCGAGCACCAGCGAAATCGCCTTGCTGCGGAAATCCGGGCTCGTGGCATCGGCTGCGGCGAAGCGGTAGAAGCCGCCGGAGCCGGTATACACGCCGGCGACCAGCGCCGCCAGGCACAACAGCCCGAAACTGTGCAGCGCCATGGCCGCAGTGGCCAGCGCTGCGCCCACCATGCCGAAAACGCAGCCCAGAATGAAACCAGCGCGGCGGCCGTAGCGCTTCATCAGCAGTGAAACCGGCAACGTCGCCAACCCGCCGCCGATGATGTATGCGGTGGCGGGCATCGTGACAAACAGCTTGTTCCGGGCAAGCGTATCCGCCGCCAGCGTGCCAATGGAGATCATCATCACGTTGTTGGTGACCAGCAGCGCCTGGCACGCCGCCAGCGCGATTACGTTTTTCCGGCTTGTGTCCATGCGGGTTGCGTTGCTACTTGATGCGGATGTCCACTCCGTGGAACACGTTGGCTCCGACGTTGGTGAGTTTCACGGTCTGCCCCACCTCACCCCCGCCCTCTCCCCCAGATGGGCGGAGAAGGCGGGGATGAGGTGGGTGGGGTGAGGTGGGGCGGACGGATCAATAGTAGTCGTAGGGTCTCTTGGGAACCTCGGCGGCTTCCAGCGCCGCGTTTTCCTTGAAGTCCTGCGGCCGGTCCCACCAGGTGGCGCGGGCCTTCTCCTGTTTCGCGACCACCTCGGGGTTCCTGGCAAGAAACTCCCGGATGAAGCGGGTGACGTCCGATTCGTAGCCCTTCATACTACTTTCCGTTTCGTTGATCGAGCCGCAATTGTAATGTCTGCCGGGCCCGGATCCTATGGATCTCGGCCGGCAGGTGTCATTCGGCCGTGTCATCCCAGGAGCGTTCAAGTGTCCCGAAGCCCCATTCGCGTGCCACCCGTAGCCAAGCGCGTACGCCAGGTCACGGTCGTGCACGGCGAGCGCCGCGTGGACGATTACCACTGGCTGCGCAACAAGGCCAGCCCTTCGGTACGCGCCTGCCTGCGCGCCGAGAATGCATACACCGCGGCGATGATGAAGCCCTCGCGGGGCCTGCAGAAGAATTTGTACAAGGAGATGCTGGCGCGCATCAAGGAAACCGACACCGACGTACCGTACCGCGAGGGTGCCTACTACTATTACTCCCGCACCGAGAAAGGCAAGCAGTACCGCATTTTCTGCCGCAGGCATGGCAGCCCGGACGCGGCCGAGGCGGTGATCCTGGACGTGAACCGTCTGGCGCAGGGCCACAATTTCTACTCCGTGGGAGCGGTCGAAATCAGCCCCGACGGCAACCTGCTCGCCTACTCGTCGGATACCAGCGGCTTCCGCGAATACACGCTGCATCTGAAGGACCTGCGCAATGGCAAGGTGCTTTCCGACCGCATCGAGAAAGTGCGCTCGGTCGCTTGGGCGAGCGACAATCGCACGCTGTTCTACGTCAGGGAAGACGGCACCAAGCGCGCCTACCGCCTTTATCGCCACCTGCTGGGCAGCAAGGACGACCAGCTCATTTACGAGGAAGCCGACGCGCGTTTTTCGCTTTCGGTGGCGCGTTCACGCAGCCGCGCGTACCTGTTTCTGACTTCCCACAGCGCCACCACCTCCGAAGTGCGCTTTCTTCCCGCCGACGCGCCCGCGGCTGCCTGGAATCTGGTGACGGCCCGGCAGCCAGAGCACGAATACTACGTGGACCATGGACAGGGACTGTTCTACATCGTCACCAACGACAAGGGGCGCAATTTCCGCCTGGTCACGGCGCCAGTGGAGGATCCCGCTCCCGGGAACTGGAAGGAGAAAGTCCCGCACCGCGCGGAAGTGATGCTGGAAGGCGTGGACGTGTTTGCCCGGCATCTGGTCGCGCACGAACGCGCCGGCGGCTTTCCCAGGCTGCGCGTGATGCGCCTCGCGGACGGCGAATCCCACGAGATCGCCATGCCCGAGCCGGTGTATTCGGTTGGCGGCGGCGCCAATTTCGAGTTCGATACCGACGTATTCCGCTTTCACTACGATTCGTACGTCACTCCCGATACGGAGTACGACTATCACCTCGACCGCCGCAAACGCAAAATGCTCAAGCAACGCGAAGTCCGCGGTTATGAGCCGGCGAAGTATCGCTCGGAGTTGCATTACTCGGTCGCCGCGGACGGCACGCGCGTGCCGATTTCGCTGGTGTATCGCATCGACCGGCGCGCCGGCGCCGCACAGCCGCTGCTGCTCTACGGTTACGGCGCCTACGGCTATCCGCTGGACGTGGACTTCAGTTCGGCACGGTTGTCGCTGCTGGATCGCGGCGTGATCTATGCGGTCGCGCACGTGCGCGGCGGCGGGGAAATGGGCAAGCACTGGCACGACGAAGGGCGGATGCTCAACAAGAAAAACACATTCAGCGATTTCATCGCCTGCGCCGAGCATCTGATCGGCGAGCACTACACCGATCCGGGCAAGCTGGTGATCCAGGGAGGCAGCGCCGGCGGGCTGCTGGTGGGCGCGGTGACCAACCTGCGAACCGATCTTTTTCGCGCGGTCGTGGCCGAAGTGCCGTTCGAGGACGTCATCAACACCATGCTCGACGACCGGCTGCCGCTCACCACCGGCGAATACGAGGAGTGGGGCAATCCGAAGGACAAGGTTTACTACGACTACATGAAGTCGTATTCACCTTACGACAACCTGGCCGCCAAGGACTATCCGGCGATGCTGGTCGAGACTTCGCTCAACGACAGCCAGGTGATGTACTGGGAACCGGCCAAGTACGTGGCCAGGCTGCGGCGACTCAAGACCGACCGCAATCCGCTGCTGCTGCGGGTCAATATGGACGCCGGACACGGTGGCGCCTCCGGGCGCTACGAGTTCCTCAGGGAAATTGCCTTCACGTATGCCTTTGTTCTTGGTGCGCTGGGCATTACCCGCTGACCGTCCCCGGGGCGGTTGACACAGGCCAGGCGTCGTCTCATAGTGGCCATGGCTTCACGCCATGCATCGATCATAAGAACTCGATAACAGGGGGGAAACACCATGAACCGGAATTTGCTGTTTCTGTCGATGGCGGTAACCTGGCTGTTTGCGGGCGCTGCCATTGCCGATACCACCGACGTCAAGACGCAGTCCAGGGTGCTCGTTAAAAAGTTGGGCACCCATTGCGTGGACGACGCCAACTGCTTCAACCGCTTCCACCCGGCGATCAAGCCGGTGATGTCCGCCAGAACCGGCCAGCTGATCACGTTCGAGACCCGCGATGCACTTGACTCCGACCTCAATGTCAACTCGCTGCCGAAAGATGTCGGTGCGGTCGACCTGAACCTCGTCCATCCGCTGACCGGCCCGGTGCATATCGAGGGCGCCAAGCGCGGCGATGTGCTCGCCGTGACTCTGATCGGCATCGAACCGGACGAGTACGGTTACACCACCGTGGTGCCGGGTTTTGGCTTCCTGCGCGATCGCTTCCCCGAGGCATTCATTGCCAACTGGAGGTTGAAC
>JBOIFZ010000148.1:0-2844 GCA_050741735.1 Burkholderiales bacterium | reverse complement strand
TCGCTTCCGATGAGCCGGGTTTGACCGACTTCAACTCGGCGCCGATCTCCGCGCCGATGCTGCGGCGTATCTCTTCGGCTTTCAGCGGATCGCCCTTGGCGTGCTCTTCGATCACGCGTTCGAGCATGCTGGCGATGAAGGTCACGCCGCAGGCGCACAATGCCTGCAGATCGCAGGGCGCGAGCAAATAGGCCTTCTTCGGATCGCGCCGGTCGGCATGCGAATTGGAAATCAGATCGGCAACCTCGCCGATCGCGCTGGCCCATCCCGATTTCACCGATTCCCGCGCCAACTTCACCGGGTCACGGCTGTTGAGCAGTTCGCTCACGGTCGGGACGACCCGCGCCTGGTCGTAAACCCTGCCGCCGGCGATGACGACCGGGCTGGGCCCTGCCACGCGCCCGGGCACCCAGGCCCGGCCGATCAGCGTCGCCCGCTCTGCATCCGCCGGAAGAATCTGCGCTGCCGAGAGATCCATGCGTTTGCCTCTCCTCTAGTCGATCCTGTGCATCAGGAAAAGGTACTCGGGCGCGCATTCGGGCGCGCACAACACCACCCAACCTTCGTCATCGGAGCGAAACCCGAAATAAGCGTCCAACGCGTGCCCGAGATTGTTGTGCGCAACCAGCTTCACCAGGCGCACCGGCGGTGCCGTTTCCCGGTAGGTCGGCAGATCCTTCGCAAAAGTCTCGTGGCGCTTCCTGGCATCGGTCGCGGTGAGTTCGGTCGCCGTGAATTCGGTGAAATAATGCGGGCCTCCCATGTGGCGGGAATCCATGGGCGCATAGGCGGGAATGATCGGCCGGTCGAAGAAGCTGCCGGGGTAACGCCAGTTCCAGCCGTCTCGGGCCACGATGGTCTGTGCAGAGGAATTGCACTCGACGCTGGCCACTTTCGCGACCGGTTCCGGCAGCATTGCCGCCAGAGATTGCGGGGGATGTTCGCAGTCCAGCAATGCTGGCCCGGTGGCCGCGACTTCCGATTGCGCCAGACCCTGAGCGGCGGCGAGCCACAGGAAAAACAAGACACCACGAAACGACACGGTCTCCTCCTCTTATTGTGTTGGGGATTATACCGTTGGGAGCATTTCCTCCCGCCGCAAAAAGTGAGCCCCGCAAGGGGACTTGCCCGGGCCGGGAACGGGTGGCCGCGTTCGCGCGCGATCCGAATTGCCCCGGTCGCGAACGTGGAACTTGATCAGAGCTTCCCTAAGTGTCGGCGGACGTCGTGACGGCCGCAATCACCAAGGCGGCGCCCAGAAACAGGGAACGGAAAGTCGAAGCGAGATTTATGAACACTCCTTAGAATTGAGATGGATGGACGAAACATTTGCATTTCCCCGGGCGCTGACATTGACTGGGTGTCCAACTGGCGAGTTCTATCACCGAGTGAATTACCTGAATCTCAAATTTTTCAATGGCTTGTTCCTCGCCCGAGAGGCTGGACATGCTTGACCGCGCGCTGGTATTCCTCGATCTGGAAACCACCGGGGCAACGGCGCACTACGACCGCATTACCGAAATCGGTCTGGTGGAAGTGGATTGCGGGCGCCATGTCGGCGAGTGGAGTTCGCTGGTCAATCCGGAAATGCGCATCCCACCCTCGATTCAGACGCTCACCGGGATCACCGACGCCATGGTGGCGAACGCCCCGACTTTCGCCGATCTCGCCGAGTCACTCTATGACCGGCTCGAGGGAAAGGTGCTGGTGGCCCACAACGCCCGCTTCGACTACGGTTTCCTCAAGAACGAGTTCCGCCGCCTCGGGTTGCGCTATCAGCCAAAGGTGTTGTGCACCGTCAAGCTGTCGCGCCGGCTTTATCCGCAGCACCGCCGCCACAACCTCGACAGTCTGATAGAACGGCATGGTCTGACCTGCGACGGCCGCCACCGCGCGCTCGCCGATGCGCGCGTGCTGTGGGAATTCACCCGCCAGGTCCATCTCGACCTCGGGCCCGGGGTGATCCGCGCGGCCGTGGAGGATTTGCTGAAGAAACCGGCGTTGCCTCCGGGCCTGCCGGCCAACGTGCTCGACGACATTCCCGAAGGGCCGGGCGTGTACGTGTTTTACGGCGACAACGACATTCCGCTGTACGTGGGCAAGAGCATCGGCCTGCGTTCGCGGGTGATGTCGCACTTCAACAGCGATCATCGCGTCGCAAAGGACATGCGCATTTCACAGGAAATCACCCGCGTCGAGTGGATAGAAACCGCAGGGGAAATGGGTGCGTTGATCAAGGAGGCACAGCTTGTCAAACGGCTCGCGCCCATCCACAACCGACGGCTGCGGCGCAACAACGACCTGTGCGCGTTCCGCTGGGAGCCGGTGAACGGACCGAAGACGCCACAGCTGGTGAGCGCCGCGGACGTCAATTTCTCCGGACTGGACGACCTCTACGGCATGTTCCGCTCGCGCCGGGTGGCGCTGAACACATTGCGGGAAATCGCCGATGAACACGGGCTATGTCACATCGGCATGGGGCTGGAGAAGGGCAAGGGCCCCTGTTTTGCCTACCAGCTCAAGCGTTGCCGCGGAGCCTGCGTCGGCAAGGAGAGCGCAATTTCCCATTCGATGCGGGTAACGCAGGCGCTGCATTCGCTGCGCATGCAGGTCTGGCCGTTTCCGGGGCGGATCGGCATCCGCGAGCACGACCCGGACAGCAGGCGCACCGAAATTCATGTTCTCGACCGCTGGTGTTACCTGGGCACGCTGAACTCGCAGATGGATTTGTTCGACGTGCTGCAGACTCGGGCCGAGCCCTCGTTCGATCTCGACACTTACAAGATCCTGACCCGCTACTTCAAGTCCAGGCCACACAACGTCGAGATCGTCAAGATTCCGTGA
>JBOIFZ010000147.1:0-6303 GCA_050741735.1 Burkholderiales bacterium | reverse complement strand
GCTATGGCGGTCTGAATCTTGTGCCGCTCGATTACGATCCCGACATGTCGCTCGTCGAAGTCTGGCGACAAGGCGCCTTCATCCATCGGCTTTCCATGCGGGCGGTATTCGGCAATCCCTCCGCCATGCCTCGTACAGTATCGCACTACGCGTGGGGAGACTGCCTCCGCTTCGAGAGTAAAACACGTTTCGTTATTGCACTTGAGGGTTATGGCGCAAACGGCGATCTGATTTGGAAGAAGGCGGTTCTCAATGTCATGAGCGGTCAACTGATGCGTACCAACGAGCTTATTCGTCGGTAAGCCCGCAACCATCCCTTTAACGCTTCCGGGTGAACCTAGTATGCTTCTCGAACGCCGCGGGTGCCGTGGTCAGCGCCATGCCCAACCAGCGCGCTGGGTGCCGTGTTCAGGCTCATCCATTTAGGCGTCATCGAAAGAGCCCGCATGACCCATGCCAAAGAATAGAACGCTAAAGATTGTGGCTGGAATCGCTGTTTCCTTCACTGGTCTCGCCGGCACGATTATTCTACTGTCGGAAACCAAGATAATAAGCTTCGAAGTGGCGAAGTTAATGCTTGTTGCGTTGTTTGGGATGTATGTCGGATTCGGAATTCTAATTGCTATCTATCGCTTGATTAGTAAGCTGGAATGAGCGTCTTACGGGCATCGCGAGATCGAGCTGAAGACCGGCAAGCGAACGTGGCGCCTAACCCACGGCTTGCAGCGGAGCCGCGACGTTGGCGCTGCGCTTGCCGATGCGGTCCGCTGAAGCCGGTCTTAGTCGATCAGGACGTCTAAGAGCGACCAGAGAAATGTCCGCTACTGATAACGCCAGGCGCATTGCCTCCAACGCTTTTCTAGTGGAGGTGTTCAATTCCGGGCTTGAGGTCTGGCTGCATGACGAGAGTCACGGGGATGCGTTGCGGGCTACCGGCTTGTTCGACTTCGAGGTTGATGACAAGGCGCTCGACTCAGGTCTCAAGCCATTGGTAGAGAGAGGCCTCGTCATGGCCTACGGCTTGGAGGAAGATAACGCCGTGGTGACCGCCATTTCGGTACGCGCCTCATTCGGCAAGAAGGAACTCGCCCGCGCGCGCTGGCTCGAACCTCAAAATGCGTTTCTGTCCCTCCCAAGTGGCCGGTTATGCGTCGAGTCGAACGATGCATTGCGCCTTGGTAGCCACAAGCCGACCGACCCGGGTGTAGTGGTCGTCGTGCCGGCCGGGGACTATCTGGTAATGCTGTACCGAAATGACGGCGAGGCAATGGAAGCGGATGGTCTTGACGAGGCATGGGCTGAAGGTCCGAACGAGATCATCGTTCTCACGCCCGTACCGGAGGCGAAGCCGGTGCCCGGCCAGCCGCCGATCCTTCCTTGGAACCCGAGAACCGCTGGCATGGCGTCGTGGTCGATCAGTGGAAGAACATACGTGGGTGCCGCCCAGTTTGAAACCGAAGACATGGTGCTCATTCTTCCGCTCGACGCCGCGGGTGCAGCACAATTAGGACTGCGCGACGGATCCGTTATTCAGATTACCGTTGCCGCAGCGGGCGTCGAGACAACAGTCGTGTACGTAACGGGCGATGACACGAAGTTCGAGTTTCACGAAAGGATCAGCAAGCTTCGCCCGCCTAGGAAAAGCGACAGCGCGAATGGGGGGTGGGTTCCCTCAGGAAGGGCGTGGGAAACGACTTGCAGGACGTGCTGTTCGTGATGCGGCACGACGCCGTGAGCGTCCCCAAGAAGATGCAGCACATGTGGCACGAAGCGAAGCTGGATGTCGTCCGGACTTGAACGCTGGCCCGCCCGTTCGTTCCATCGTCCAACAGAAATTTCTCAGCATTTTTGCCCGGAGTTTCGTATGCTTGGTGTCTCCTACGGACAGGAGTTCGTGACATGGCGGCCCTAAACCGAAAACAACCCGCGCAGCACTGGATTGTGCGATTTTTGCCGCTTGAAACGCTGAAGGAAGCGGAAAACCTCGCGCAAAGGTTCCGGGAAGGAGAAGGGTTCCAGCTCTACGTTCTCGAGCGAAAGCGGCTTGTGTTTCCGGCCGTGCTGGTCATTATCCTCATCAGCATTGCATGTGCCGCGGGGATCGTCGTGTTTCTTGCTGGAACGTACGGACTTCTTACGCTCCTGGCGCTTATCCTCGCACCTGTCATCTTGATTGGCAGCCTGTCGGTCCAGTTGTATGTCTTTTTTTCCTGGCTCGAGAATCGGGCGCTGGCGCGAGCGCTCCGACATCGGCCCAAGCCGGCGCAGGGAACGCCTGCGGCGCGGCTATCGCGAACATTTCGCATGGATATGGGTCCGTTCCCGCCCGTGCCGTGGATCCTGGCGGCAGTTGTCCTGTTCGCACCGCTGGCGATGCTGGCTTATTTCGCGTTGAACGTCGCGTTGGTGTTGATCGTCCTCGCGATCCTGCTGCCGATCCTTTATGCACGGTTTGATCGGTGATCGCGTTTGCCTGGCGGCGCATCTGCCAAGCAAGATTCACGCTTTTGGGAGAGGCCCGCTGACCGGGGCCAACGGTCATTACGCTGCGTTCCTATATCGACCACGTAGCCGTCACGGTGCCGTCGCTTGCGATCGGCGTGGAGTCCGTGCGCGACGGTAGTCCCGCACCATGATTGCGCTTTATTCGTACGCCGCCGAACGTCATCTGCTGCGCACCAGTGGACGCCGCGCTGAGTTCACAGGATACGGCGTGTCCGTCTGACACGACAGGCAATTACAATGACTGAGTCCGCAGAACCGTTATCACGAATATAAGCACCAACGCAGGCCCCATGCGACGCCTGGAATCAGCCGGGATTCTCCTGGTGTACGACAAGCAGTGCCCGGTGTGCGACGCCTACTGCCGCATGGTTCGCATCCGCGAGTCGTTTGGCATGCTGCGCCTGGTCAACGCGCGCGACGCCAGTGCGATCATGGACGAGATCACCGCAAAAGGTCTCGACATTGACGAGGGGATGGTGCTCAAGGTCGGGAGCACCCTGTACTATGGCGCCGAAGCCATCCACGCCCTTTCGTTGATGAGCAGTCGATCGGACGTGTTCAACTGGTTCACCTTCTGGATCTTTCGCTCCAAGAGCCTGTCCGCCATCCTTTACCCGTTGTTTCGATTCTTCCGCAACCTGCTGCTCAAGCTCCTGCGCAAGTCCCGGATCAACAACCTGGGGCACCCTCGCCGCGAAAGGTTCTAGCCTTCCAGTCGGCCGGCGCTTGCATTCCGCCGGAGCATCCGGATACTCTGTGTCCGCCTCAATTTCAGGGAAGGAGGATTCGGTGGCTTCGCCGCGAATTGACGAGCACCGCATGGCGGCTGCCCGCGCCGGACTCAGCTACGTCACGGATGGCCTGGCCGGAATAAGCCGGCGCGGCGCCGGCAAGGGCTGGGCCTTCTACGACCCGGGCGGCGCACGCATCACCGACCCGGCTCAGCGCAAACGGATCACCTCACTGGTGATCCCACCGGCCTGGACCGACGTCTGGATCTGCCCGGATCCGAACGGCCACATCCAGGCCACCGCACGCGATGCTCGCGGGCGCAAGCAGTACCGCTACCATCCCTCGTACCGCGAAGCGCGCGACAAGTCGAAATTTCGCCGCATCCTGGAGTTCAGCGAGGTCCTCCCAGATATCCGCGATCGCGTGGAGCGCGATCTTCGAGCCCGCGACCTGTCGCGACGCCAGATCCTGGCCACCGTGGTGCAACTGCTGGATCGGACGTTGATTCGTGTCGGCAACGACGAGTATGCGCGCGAAAACCGTTCCTTCGGCCTCACAACGCTGCGTGGGCGCCACGTTCAGATTAAAGGCGCGACACTGCGGTTCAGTTTTCGCGGCAAGAGCGGCGTCCAGCACGACGTGGCGATCACCGACCGCCGGCTTGCGCGCATCGTCCAGCAGTGCCAGGACCTGCCCGGACAGGAATTGTTCAAGTTCCTCGATGCCGCCGGGAAACGCCAGTCCGTCGCCTCCGACGACGTCAATGCCTATCTGCGGGTGATCACCGGCCGCGATATCACCGCCAAGGACTTCCGCACCTGGGCGGGCACGATGCTCGCGGCCCAGGAGTTGCGCGCCATAGGGTCGGCATCGAGCCAGCGTGCGACGGAAAAGAACATCGTGCGTGCGATCGACGTCGTGGCCGAGCGGCTCGGGAACACCCGCGCCGTGTGCCGGAAGTACTATGTTCATCCAGCGCTGTTGCACGCGTATCAACAAGGCCGCACTGCGCCGCTGCCGCTGCCGGTGGGAACGATGTCGCCCCGTAAGCGCCGCGAAAGCCCCGCACCAGCGCTGCGCCAGGAAGAAGTCGCGGTGCTGCAGTTTCTTCAGGAGGAAGCTCCGGGCCCTTAGGCCCGCTTGGTCGGTCGGGCGGCCAACACCCGCTGACAAGGATTAAGGATGAAGGCGGAAGGATGAAGAAAGTACGTGGCGACCAAAAATAGTCAATCGTCGTTTTTCTCCTGTATTTTTTGGCGACCTTTGCGTTCCTTTGCGTACCCCTCAAGGGGGTATTAAAAAGAATCCTTTGCGTCAACGCTCTTATCGCCGGCCTTCGGCCGGCTTACGTAACTCGAATTTTCATCCAGATAAGCCCCTTCCCTGCTATCGTGCTCAACATACAAGTATGTTCACCCGGATCAACTTTCTCCTCGGCTTCGGCGTGCTGGTCGCCATCGGCTTTTACTTTGTCGGCAATTACCTGGTGGTGCTGCCGCTTTCGAGCATCGCACCGAATTGGGTAAAGCCAATTGCCGGACTGGCGGTCCTGGTGAGTCTCGCACTGACGGTGCAGATCCTCTCCATGGCGGTGAGTAGCATGACGGGCGTGGCCAGTTATACGGATACCGATGGCCCCGGCGCGCTCGCGCTCACCAGCCAGGCGGCGATCGTCTGCGGGCACGCCGGCCTGGGTTACATCGCGGTGGCGTACTTTGCCGGCGAAAAACGCGTCACCGAGCTGCAATTGCTGGTCGTGGCCGCGCTGTATGTGGCCGGCATCGCGATTGCGATCCAGGAATGGCGCCAACGCAACGCGGAAGCGTAGTAACCGTGGATCACGGAAGCGAACCGGTGTGGTTGTTCCTGGTGGAGGAAACCGGAACAAACTGAAGGGGAAGGGGATGGGCTTCTACGCAGTCAAGATCCTGGTGTCCGCGGTACTGATCGTGCTGATATCCGAGATCGCCAAACGCAGCACCTTGTTCGGTGCGTTGATCGCGTCGCTTCCGATCACCTCGCTGCTGGCGTTCATCTGGCTCTACCTCGAAACCGGGGACAGTGCAAGGATTGCGGCGCTATCCACTGGCGTGTTCTGGCTGGTGCTGCCCTCGCTCGCATTTTTCGTCGTGCTGCCCCTGGCGGTGCGGGCAGGATGGGCATTCTGGCCGGCCCTCCTCGCCGCTATACTCGCCACCGTGGCCGGCTACGGCATCATGGTTCCGATCCTGAGAAAGTACGGCATCGAGGTCTGACATGGCTGGGAATGCATTCACCGGCGGTTGCCTGTGCGGACGCATCCGCTATCGTGCCACCGGCAAACCAACCAATCAAACTCACTGCCACTGTGAAATCTGCCGGCGTGCGAGCGGCGCGGCATTCGTTTCCTGGGCGACTTTCCAGTCGACCGATTTCGCTTTCACCAAGGGCAAATCCGCACGCTTTGATTCGTCCGAGATCGCTTTCCGCGAGTTCTGCCCGAACTGCGGCACGCAACTGACCTTCCAGTTCCACAGATCGCCACAGACGATCGACGTCACGCTCGCCAGCCTGGATGATCCCGGGGCGATCACGCCGGTGGACCACATCTGGACCAAGCGGCAGATTCCCTGGGTCAAACTGGCGGACGGGCTGCCGCGGCACGCAGAAAGTAGATCTTCAAATAAAAAGTGAACCACCCATCCAGAATTCTCACTGTCGGCCACTCGACGCTTGCGGCCGATGGGCTTGTGGCAATGCTCAAGGCGCACCGAGTCGAGTTGCTTGCCGACGTGCGCCGCTTCCCTGCGTCCCGCCGCAATCCACAATTCAACCGCGAAGCGCTGGCGGAAATGTTGGCGGGCCACGGGATCGCCTATCTGCATTTTCCCGAACTGGGTGGACGGCGCGACCCGAAGCCGGATTCACCCAACACTGCGTGGCGCGAGGCGGGATTTCGCGGCTACGCGGATTACATGGAAACTGCGGAATTCGACCAGGGCATTGCTCGTCTGCTCGACGCTGCACAGTCAAGAGCAACGGCGATCATGTGCGCTGAAAAGTCCTGGCGCGTGTGCCACCGTGGAC
>JBOIFZ010000146.1:0-5135 GCA_050741735.1 Burkholderiales bacterium | reverse complement strand
GGTCAAGGTCAGCGTTTCCAGCATCATGTTCGCTGTCGGCCCGGTGGTGCTGGGTATGGCGCGATCGGCCGCCTCGACGTGCGAAAGCGCACAGGACTCCCCGTCCACCGGTTGTAAACTGATTTCGTGCTTGAGGATGCGGAAGCGCTTAGGATCCAGTTCGCGCTGCTGCGCCGCCTTGACGTGTAGCAACAAGGCGTCGGTAGATGCAAGAGCTGGAAGCCTGATGACCGCCGCCTGCACGGTAAAGACCTCGCTTTGGTATTCGCCGGGCTTGCCGAGGATCAGAAGATCGGGCGTTCGCTTTGCGACGCCCCATTGTTTTTCGTCCTTGACCGCCACAGGTGCGGTAAACGAGAATCCCCGCAGTTCAAAACGCTGCGGCTTGTCGGATATCGAAGCGCATGCGGCAAGCAGAAGCGCCGCAAGAATCGAGGTCAGGGCTATTGGAACTTTCATTTGACTCATATGAGAACAGGGCAGGGCTGCCCTAACAGGCTGTTGAAAAACTCGATGGCCAAACCAATTCTTACCACCAAGATTCTTTTCAATACCCCCTTGAGGGGTGTACAAAGGCACCAAGAAAAACTGCCCGAATTTCGGGGTTCCCATTTTCGTTCCTTGGTGTCTTGGTGCCTTGGTGGTTAACCTTTTGATTCATCCGCCGCTCAACGCGGCAACGATGATCACTTCGTCGCCGGCGTGCAGGCGATGGTCCAGGTGGGCGACGCCGTCCCCGTTCACGAAAAATCGGATATGCCGGCGGATGCGATCCTGTTCGTCAATGATTCGGTGGCGCATTCCCGGGTAGCGGGACTCGAGAAAGTCCAGCAATTGCGCGACCGATTCGCCGGCGCCATCCAGCTCCTGCTGGCCGCCGGTGTAGGAGAAAAGCGGGCTCGGCAACAGGACGCGCATCACGAATCCAGTGCAGCCGTTACCGAATAGATGTGTGGCAGGTGGGCCGCGATCTGCGACCAGTTCTCGCCTGCATCGGTGCTCGACCAGATCTCGCCGCTGGTGGTGCCAAAGTGGAGTCCGACAGGTTCGCAGGCATCGGCGCAGAAGGCCTGGCGCTTGACCGTCCACCACGCCTGTTCCGCGGGAAGGCCGCGGTCCTGCCGCTGCCAGGATTTGCCGCCGTCGCTGGTGCGGTACGCCGCGGGCTTGCCGTCCGGACTGGTGCGCGGCCACACCTCGGTGCCGTCCATCGGAAAGACCCAGATGCAATCCGGATCGCGCGGATGCAGCACCACCGGAAAACCGATGTCGCCTACTTCCTTGGGCATATTGAGCCCGATGCGCTGCCACTCGACGGCGGGGCGGTCGAGGCGATAAATGCCGCAGTGATTCTGCTGGTAGACCCGGTCCGGCTTGAGCGGGTGCAACGCCATCAGGTGCGGGTCGTGCCCGTACTCCGGGTTCTTCTCCGGCAGGAAGTAGGCCTCAACGCTTTTGTTGAGCGGGCGCCAGGTTTCTCCGCCGTCGCCGCTCTCGAACGTGCCGCCCGTGGAAATGCCAATGTAGAGATGTTGAGCGTCTCGCGGATCCACCAGGATGGAATGCAAGAGCGAGCCGTCTGGAACCTCGCCCACCTTGTCCTTGATCTTCGGATACAGGCCGTCGTTGAAACCGGCGACTTCCTCCCAGGTCGCGCCGCCGTCCCGGGAACGGAACATGCCGGCCGGCGCGGTGCCGGCGTACCATGCGTCCGGTTCCGAAGCACTCGCGGGGGAAAGCCAGAACACGCTTTGCACGGAGCGACCTTCTTCGCCGTCCTTAGCCTTGCGGAAAGCGGGCGGTTGCTTTGCTTCCGTCCAATTGCGGCCGCCGTCCAGCGAGCGGAACACCGTCGGGCCGAGATGTCCCGTCTTTGCCGCCAGCAGCAGTGTACGGCCGTCGCGCGGATCGAGCACCAGGTGATTGACGATATTGCCCAGGAAATGCGGACCTTCGACCCGCCACGTCTTGCGCGCAGCATCCGACCGATAGATGAATGCGCCCTTGCGCGTTCCTACCAGAAGCATGACCGGAACGGAACGGCCGGAGCCTCGAGCGGCCTTTGTTGATTGCGTCACCATCGAAAGCGTTTCAAAGTTGAAAAATTATTTCGAATCCGGAGGACGTTCGCTTTTGACTCACGAACGCGATGTAACGGGTTCGAAGGTTATGCCTAAATTTCCAGGTATTCAATATCGGTTTTGCGCGCTTCATCGGTTGCATTGCGCCGGTTGGTGTTAGAAGGATTCGGCTCCTTCGAGCTGGGAGAACCGGACCGGCAGAATTTCCCTGGTCGACAGACGGCCGTTCGCGCTCTTCTCCACCAGGATCAGTTGCTGGTCGTCGGACAAGCCTGCGGGGATCATCATTCGGCCCCCGGGCTTTAGCTGGTTGATGAGCGCGGGAGGAATGAGGTCCGGCGCCGCCGTGACCATCACCTTGTCGAACGGGGCGTGTTCGGGCAGGCCATGGCTGCCGTCGGCTATCTTGACCTCGACATTGGTGTAGCCCGCGCGGTTGAGCCGTTTCACGGCCTGCTGCGCGAGCGCCTCGATGATCTCGACGCTGTATACCTTGTGCGCCAGCTCGGCGAGGACCGCCGCCTGGTATCCAAGTCCGGTCCCGATTTCCAGAACGACGTCGTCCTTGCGGATCTCCAGCATATCCGTCATCAGCGCGACGATGAACGGCTGGGATATGGTCTTGTCGAAGCCGATCGGAAGCGGGCGGTTGAGATAGGCGTAAGGCTGGAGCTCGACCGGCACGAACTCGTGCCGCGGCACCTTGCCCATGATTTCCATCACGCGCGCATCGAGGTTGTACTTGCCGATCCGTTCACCTGCGAGGACGGTGTGCGCGGCGATTTCGAGGACCATGTGTTGCCGCAGGGCTGCGGCCTGCTGCTCGTTCATGCGACTGTCCCATGGGCTGCACCTGATACAGACGATACCCCTTCGGAAGGCAGTCGGACAGCCTTCGCGGCAGGATCAATAGCCCCTCAGCCGGCGGGATTACTGACGCTTTCGATTTGCCGCTTTACCGCCATGGGGTCTTCGACTGTTTTGAAGACGACGCTGCTCAACCCCCGGCCGGTCACTGTCACGTCGCCGAAACCGAAGATGCGTCCGGGAATGCCCTGATCGATCTCCACGGTTTCGATGGAGTTCAGTTTCATCTCCTCGGAATTGCGGCTGATGATTCCCTTCTTGTAGATCACACGCTTGTTGGTAACGCCCTGCTCGATGGACCGGAGCCTGAGGAATTCGTACAGCGCCAGGATCAGCGTAATTCCAACCGTGGGAATCGCGAGCACTATCCACAGGACCATCCAGCTCCTGGAAACCCAGTGGAGCCTGAAAAATCCTACGATCTGCTCGCCGGCGGAAAGCGATTCTTCGATGTATGGCATGAAAATTCCCGTCTCGATGAAGATGGCTGCGCGTCGCCGTTCTTTCGCTTATGCGGGCTTTACACGCGAGTCCCGATGCAGGTCGCAGAGAATGTCGATCAGTTTGACCGTCTCGCGATCGGCGTGCTATAAAGTGCTTCAAATATAAACGCTTACGGGCAGGTACGCTAGTCGTTGAAGCCCTCGTTTTTGATCCCGGAGGAGTTCCCCTGATGCCCGCAGTATCCCGCCGAGCGAACGATCTCGGCACCGAAAACGCTTTCGTTGTCCTGGCCGAAGTCAGCGCACTTCAACGCCAGGGCAAGGACATCATTTCCTTCTGCATCGGCCAGCCGGATTTCCACACCCCGAAAAACATCCGTGATGCGGGCATCAAGGCGATCAACGAGGGCAAGCACGGCTACACGCCTTCGGCCGGGATTCTGGAATTACGCGAAGCGGCGGTGAATTATCTGAACCGCACGCGACATATCAAAGTGAGCGCCGACGACATTGTTGTCGGCGCGGGCGCAAAACCGTTCATCGCCTATTCGATTCTCTCGGTCACAGACTATGGCGCGGGCGACGAGGTGATCTTTCCGAACCCGGGTTTCCCGATCTACGAATCGCAGATCCGCGCGCATGGCGCGGTACCGGTGCCGATCCACTTGCGCGAAGCGCGCAACTTCAGCTTCGACCCGGCCGAGCTCGAAGCGGAGATCACGCCGAAAACAAAGCTCCTGATCCTGAACTCGCCGCAGAACCCGACCGGTGGCATCATTCCGAAGAAGGACATGGAAGCGATCGCAGCCATCCTGCGCAGGCATCCGCAAGTCTGGGTGTTCGCGGACGAAATTTATTCGCAGCTCTGCTACGACTGCGAATTCGTGTCGCTGGCCCAGTTTCCGGATATGCTCGAGCGCACCATCATTTCCGATGGCGCCTCGAAGACCTGGGCGATGACCGGCTGGCGCCTGGGCTTTACCGCGAACAGGGCACTGGCGCCGGTTTTCGCCCGCTGGGTGACCAACACAGATTCGTGCGCCTCGCAGATCACGCAGTGGGCGGGGGTGGAGGCGATGAACGGTCCGCAGGACGAGGCGAAGAAAATGCGCGACAGCTTTCTCGCTCGGCGCGATCTGATCGTGGGTTTGCTGAACAAAGTTCCCGGCGTGACTTGCCGGAACCCGGGTGGCGCCTTCTACGCCTGGCCGAACGTTACGGCGGCTTGCGAGATGATCGGGGCCAGGGATTCGGAGGAGTTCCGCAAGCGGCTCCTGAACGAAGCCGGCGTGGCGGTGCTGGCGGACATCCATTTCGGTCCGCGCGTGCCCAACGAAGGCCAGCACATCCGCTTCAGCTATGCCGCTTCGAACGAAGCGATCGAGAAGGGCGTCGCTCGCATGGCGGATTTCATCCGCGCGAACACAATGTTCAAGAAAAGAGCGTGAAACGCAAAGGATTCATTTCAATACCTTATTTTCTATACCTTCCCTTCTATACCCCCTTGAGGGGTGCGCTCGACGGGTGCCCTTGAGGGGTACGCAAAGGTACGCCAAGGAAAACGAGATACAAGAAAACGGACAGGATTGGCGGTTAAAACCTTTGTCCGGCCTTAAAGGTGTTGGTCTGACCGAACCGATTCTCGGTTCAGAGTGTTGGTCGGCACGCGCTCCTGCAGAATGTCCTGCATGCGGGTTTCGATCGCAGGTTTGATCTTCTGGTGCGGGAGGATGTAGAACTTCTC
>JBOIFZ010000145.1:0-6551 GCA_050741735.1 Burkholderiales bacterium | reverse complement strand
GAGGCGCCGGGCAGCAAACTGGACGGCTCGCCGGCAGAGCGCGTCTGCTACAATCCGGCCGAACCCAACCTGTTGACGCACATGACCGTTCCCCGCCTTGCTACTGCCCAGACCGGCCCCGTGCTTTCGCTCGAGAAGCAGATTCTCGACGCCATGCCGAGGATCGAGCATTGGTTCCGCGGCCAATGGCAGGATCATGCGGCACCGTTTTACGCATCGGTGGATCTGCGCAACAGCGGCTTCAAGCTGGCACCGGTGGACACCAACCTGTTCCCCGGGGGATTCAACAACCTGAACAAGGAATTCCTGCCGCTGTGCGTACAGGCCTTGATGACCGCGATCGAGAAGGTGTGCCCGGACGCACGCGGCTTTCTGGTGATCCCCGAGAACCATACCCGCAACATCTTTTACCTGCAGAACGTGGCGGCACTGCAGAACATCCTGCAGCTCGCCGGCGTGAAGGTGCGGATCGGCTCACTGTTGCCGGAGATTACTGCGCCGACCGCGCTGGACCTGCCCGACGGCAAGAAGCTTGTGCTGGAGCCGCTGGTTCGCCGCGGCAACCGCCTGGGGCTGGCCGATTTCGACCCCTGCACCATTCTGCTCAACAACGATTTGTCGGCTGGCGTCCCGGACATCCTCAAGAGCCTCGAGCAGCCTGTGATCCCGCCGCTCTACGCAGGCTGGTCGACACGGCTGAAGTCGAACCATTTCGCCGCGTTCAAGGAAGTCGCCGAAGAGTTCGCCGGCCTGCTGGGCATCGACCCGTGGCTGATCAATCCCTACTTTGCCACCTGCGGCGAGATCAACTTCGAGGAGCGCGTCGGCGAGGAATGCCTCGCGGGCTGGGTAGACCACATCCTGACCCAGACGCGCGCGAAATACCGCGAGTACGGCATCCAGTACGAGCCCTTCGTGATCGTCAAGGCCGACGCCGGCACCTATGGGATGGGGATCATGACCGTCAAGGACGCCTCCGAAGTGCAGGGGCTGAGTCGCAAGCAGCGCAACAAAATGGCGGTGGTGAAGGAAGGCCTGCAGGTTTCCAACGTGATGGTGCAGGAAGGCGTCTACACCTTCGAGACCGTGAACGACGGTGTCGCCGAACCGGTCATTTACATGATCGATCACTTTGTGGTCGGTGGCTTTTATCGCGTGCACACCCAGCGTGGCGTCGACCAGAACCTCAACGCGCCGGGCATGCGTTTCGAGCCGCTCGCTTTCGAGGACAGTTGCTCGCTGCCGGACCTGGACGGCAATCCCGACTGTGCGCCCAACCGCTTTTACGCCTACGGTGTCGTGGCGCGGCTGGCTTTGCTCGCCTCCGCGATGGAGCTGGAGCGCATGGAAGCCGCGCTCGAACAGCAGTCGTTTCCGCAAGCCAGGGCCGCCAATACCTGAACGTGGTTCCAGCATGCTTGCGCGTGCGGCGCAGTCGGCGCGCTCCCGCGATACCAACATGAAAATCGCCTTCGTTCTCGACCCGCTCGACACCATCAAGACCTACAAGGACTCTTCCTACGCGATGATGCGCGAGGCGGCGGCCCGCGGCCATGCGCTCGCAGTGCTGCAGCAGGAGGACCTGATCTGGCGCGACGGCCGCGTACTTGGTTACGCGCGCGACCTGTCGCTCACTTCCGACGACAGTCACTGGTACCGCGTCGGCGACAGAAAGCCGGTGCCGCTGGAGACTTTCGATGCGGTATTGATGCGCAAGGACCCGCCATTCGACATGGAATACATCTACAGCACTTACCTGCTGGAGCTGGCGGAAACGCAGGGCGCGCGCGTCGTCAACCGCCCGCGTGCCGTGCGCGACCATAACGAAAAACTGGCGATCGCCAGGTTCGCGCAGTTCACGGTGCCGACGCTGGTCACGCGCGTCGAGCAGTTGATCCGCGACTTTCTCGCCGAGCACGGCGATATCATCCTCAAACCGCTCGACGGCATGGGCGGCACCTCGGTGTTCCGCCTGCACCGTCAGGATCCCAACATCGGGGTGGTGATCGAAACCCTTACCCATTACGGCCGGCGTACGGTGATGGCGCAGCGCTTCATCGCCGAGATCGTCAAGGGCGACAAGCGCATCCTGCTGATCGACGGCAAGCCGGTGCCTTACTTGCTTGCGCGCATTCCGAAACAGGGGGAAACCCGCGGCAATCTCGCCGCCGGCGCCACCGGCGTGGCGCAGCCGTTGACTACCCGCGACCGGGAGATCGCAGAGGCGGTCGGCCCCGAACTCAGGGCACAGGGACTGATGCTGGTCGGCCTGGACGTGATCGGCGATTACCTGACCGAAGTCAACGTCACCAGTCCTACCTGCATGCGTGAAATCGCCGACCAGACCGGCTTCAATGTCGCGGCGCTGATGATCGATGCGCTCGAAAAGACGGTGAAGGTCAAGGCGTGAGGGTTGAGGGGTTGGGGGGTGAATAAGCGATTAAGTGATTCAGTAATTAGGTGATTGAAACCAGTCACTCAATCACTTAATCACTTGATCACCTAATCACTAAATTACTGAATCACCGAATCACCGATTCCTGGCCCCTTGCCTGACGCCTGTCGCCTTTCTTCGCTCCCACGCTCCCAGAGGTAGAATCTCCACGATATTCACTTCGGCGGTTCAAAGGGACACTATGGTTGGAATACTGATCGTTGCCCACGGCACGCTGGGTGAAAGCCTGATTCACTGTGCCAGCCACGTGATGGGCAGCCGGCCGCCGCACCTGATGCAGATCGGCGTAGGCATGCACGACGATCCTCAGCTGGTGCTGCCGCAGGCGATCAAACTGGCGCGCAGCCTCGACCAGGGCGGCGGCGTGCTGGTGCTTTCCGACGTTTACGGCGCCACGCCGTGCAACATCGCCAGCAAATTGCTGATCCCCGGCAAGATAGAAGGTGTGGCCGGGGTGAATCTGCCGATGCTGGTGCGCGCACTGACTTATCGCAACGAGCCCCTGAAGACCGTGGTCGCGAAAGCGATCTCCGGGGGCATCGAAGGCGTCATGCAAATTCCCGCGGCACAGATGAAAAATGCAGCAACGGGAAATTGAGATCACCAACATGCTGGGGCTGCACGCGCGCGCGGCCGCCAAGCTCACCCAGCTTGCCGGAAAATTTTCCGCCGACGTATGGGTCACGCGCGACGGCCGCCGGGTCAATGCCAAGAGCATCATGGGCGTGATGATGCTCGCCGCCGCCAAAGGCGCGACCGTCGTGGTCGAAACAGACGGCCCGGATGAATCCGAAGCGATGGCGGCGTTGGTCGGGCTTATCAGCGAAAGATTCGGGGAAGGGGAATAAAACAGGTGCGAGGTGTGAGGTACGAGGTGTGAGGTACAAGAGCCGAGTGAAAACGGCATTCCCGCTCGAACCTCGGCCCTCGAACCTCGGCCCTGTCTCGTTATGAGCTTCACCATCCACGGCATCGGGGTATCGGGGGGTATCGCCATCGGCCATGCCCAACTGGTTTCACACACCCAGCTCGAAGTCGCGCATTACAACATCTCCAAGTCGCGGGTCGCGGAAGAGCAGGCCCGCTTCGACGCGGCACTGGTAACAGCGCGCGCCGAACTCGCCAGCCTCGGCCAGCACATTCCGGCCGGCGCGCCGGCGGAATTCGAAGCCTTTCTCGATCTGCACCTGATGATCCTCGACGATCCGACCCTGTCGGAGGTGCCGAAACAGCTCATCGAATCCCAGCAGTGCAACGCCGAATGGGCGCTGAAGCAGCAGATGGAAGCGCTGATGGAGCAGTTCGAGCGCATCGAGGACGGTTATATCCGCGAGCGCAAGACCGATGTCATCCAGGTCGTGGAACGAATACTTAAGGTCCTGATGGGGCGGCCCGGCGAGGTCCTGGCACGCAGCACACCCGAGGAGAACAGCATCCTGGTTGCACACGACCTCTCCCCGGCGGATGTCATCCTGTTCAAGAGCCACAGGTTCGCCAGTTTCGTCACCGACCTTGGCGGCGCCACTTCGCACACCGCGATTATCGCCCGCAGCCTGAACATCCCCTCCGTGGTGGCACTGCACCACGCACGCACGCTGATCCGCGAGAACGAAGTGCTGATCGTGGACGGCACCAACGGCGTGGTCATCATCAATCCCGACAAGACGGTGCTGGGCGAGTACAAGCTGCGCCAGGAACAGTGGGAGCTCGAACGCCTGAAACTCAGGCGGCTGAGAAAGACCAGGACCACCACTCTGGACGGCACCGCAATCGAACTGCACGCCAACATCGAGTTGCCGGACGACGTTGCCGGCGCCAAGGAGAACGGCGCCGACGGCGTCGGCCTGTTCCGCACCGAGTTCCTGTATCTGAATCGCCGCGACCTGCCGACCGAGGACGAACAGTTCGAAGCCTATCTCAAGGTGGTTCAGGACATGGACGGCCTGCCCGTCACCATCCGCACATTCGACCTCGGCGCGGACAAGAGAATCGACAATACCGAACGCGTCGCGCCCAATCCGGCGCTGGGTCTGCGCGCGATCCGCCTGTGCCTGGCCGAGCCGCAGATGTTCCATCACCAGCTGCGCGCCATGCTGCGCACTTCGCACTACGGCAAGGTGCGCATACTGATTCCCATGCTGTCCTCGGCGCACGAGCTGAACCAGACTCTGCACTTGATAGACGAGGCCAAAAAGAGCCTTCACGACGAGGGCATCCCCTACGACAAGAAGATCAAGATCGGCGGCATGATCGAAATTCCCGCCGCGGCGCTGTCGCTCTCCACCTTCACCCGCAAGCTCGATTTCCTGTCGATCGGCACCAACGACCTGATCCAGTACACGCTTGCAATCGATCGCGCCGACGACACCGTCGCGCACCTCTACGACCCGCTGCATCCGGCCGTGCTGAACCTAGTGGCGCACATCATCCGCAGCGCCAATCGCGCCGACGTGCCGGTCGCAGTGTGCGGCGAGATGGCCGGCGACGTGCGCCTTACGCGCGTACTGCTGGGTTTCGGACTGCGGCAGTTCTCGATGCATCCGGCGTACTTGCTGTCGGTGAAACAGCAGGTATTGAAGTCCGACCTGCAGCAAGTCATGGTGCTCACACAGAAGATGCTGAAGAGCGACGACTCTGACAAGCTGGAGCAACTCCTGAACCAAATGAACCGCTAGGGCAAAAATGAGGATCGCCTCGGAGCAACTGTCCCAGCACCTCTCGCGCGGGCTGAAATCTCTTTATGTCGTATTCGGCGAGGAACTGTTGCTCGCGCTCGAAGCTGCGGATCGCGTCCGCGCCGCAGCGCTCACGCAGGGCTACGACGAACGTCGTGTACTGTTTGTCGAATCCGGATTCGACTGGGGAGAAGTCGCGATGGTCGGCAACAGCCTGTCGCTGTTCGCACCCAGGCGCGTGCTCGACTTGCGCATCCCCTCCGGCAAGCCCGGCAAGGACGGATCCGAAGCCCTGCAGCGGCTGGCCGGCTCGCTGCCCGAGGACACCATCGTCCTGATTACGCTGCCCGGGCTGGATCGCCAGCAACTTGCTTCCAAGTGGTTCGGGTCACTCGAGCGCGCCGGAGTGGCCGTGCATGCCGCCGCAGTAAAGCGCGAGCAGTTGGCGCAATGGCTATCCGGCCGGCTCGCACAACAGGACCAGCAGGCCGATGCCGAAACGCTCGAATTCCTGGTCAGCCGGGTCGAGGGCAATCTCATGGCCGCGTACCAGGAAGTGCAGAAGCTTGCCCTGCTGTTTCCCGCCGGCATGCTGCCTTTCGAAGAAGTGAAGAACGCGGTGCTGGACGTGGCGCGCTACGACGTGTTCGAGATCGGTGCCACCCTGCTCAAAGGCGAGCGCGCGCACTTCGTGCGCATGCTCGACGGCCTGCGCGGCGAGGGCGCCGCGCCGCCACTGGTGCTATGGGCAATCGCCGAGGAAACGCGGGCAATGGCAAGGGTAAAGGCGGCAATGGATGCGGGACAGCCGCTGGCGCAGTCGCTGCGCGAGGCGCGCGTGTGGGGGCCGCGCCAGGACCTGATGCCACGCGTTCTGCAGCGACTGACCTCGACTCAGCTTATCGCGGCGCTGCGGCGCGCCGCAGAGGTCGACCGCATGATCAAGGGGCTCGCCGACGGCGACGTATGGGACGCGCTGTTGCAGCTCGGATTGAGCCTGATGGCGCCGGCGCAGGACGGCATGTCGCGAGGAATTAGGGGTAAAATCCCCGGCACAATTCGAGGCTAGTGTCCTATTCCGCTGATTCGTGGCTGAAAACCCGTCGAGAATCGGCGCCATGCGGTGTTACGAGTCCTCGCCGTGCGTGTCGGAGCGCGGAAGAGGGGCCCCTCCGGGGATCTGACCGCGGAGACACGCGTAAGGCCGGTGGTGACACGCTATTGGCCGGTTGCACGGTCGCATCCCCGCAAGCGGGGCCCCTGCTCCACGTTCCACCGGCCCCCGCCACTGTCGAGGACTCGCGCCTTGCCTGACACCGATTTCGCGGGTTTTCCAATCGATGATGGATTGCTGTCAAATAGATCATAGGACTGGCTGCGAAGGATCGAGACTTATCCCAAGAATTAGCGGAACAGGACAC
>JBOIFZ010000144.1:0-2359 GCA_050741735.1 Burkholderiales bacterium | reverse complement strand
CGAAAGGATTTCCGCAGCGCGTGCTCGATGCGATCCTGAAAGGTCTATCGAAATCCGCGAAGCAGCTTGAGGCGATGTCTGCCGCGTGACTATCGTGTTGTCTGTTCGCGACGGGGGTAACTCTAGGGAAGCTCTGCATAAGTCCCGCATGCGCGACCGAGGCGATTCGGGTCGAGGGCAAGACGGCGAGGACGCCGTGTAGCCGGACGGCTGTGACTCGTTAGCGGTACGCCCGTTTGCGGGAGCAGCCGTATAAGCGCTCCATTTACAATGACTGACACAGCCTCCATGCTCTCCTGCCCGCCCCGAGGCTACGCCCGCCGAGTCCGGAGCGCACATAAGGAGGAGCCGACGCAGCCATCGGCCCGAATCGCCCGGTCCCTCGAAAGAGTCGAAGTATTATTGGGTTGTGCCAAGGTGCGGCGCCTGCGTTGTTACGCTCCTTGCTGGGGCTTCAGCCGCACCTGCGGAGCGATGCCCAGCAGTCATCCGCACCTGGCGCAACGCGCGTCGCGGAACTTGATCAGAGCTTCCCTATATGAAGGAGAATTTATGCCTAGATTTCCCATGATCGCCGGTTTGCTGACCACGCTTGCCTGCGGCTGCCTGCTGGTGATGCCGGCACTCGGCGACTTGTACAAGTGGACTGATGCGGAGGGCAAGGTGCATTACTCGGACCAGCCGCCGCCGCCGAACGTCAAGCAGCCGATCACGGTCAAACCCCGCAGCTCCGCGACACCGACCGCGGCTCCAGCGGCCGAGGGCACGCCTGCGGCAGGGCCGAAAACCTACGTCGAGCAGGATGCGGAGTTCAATCGGCGCCGCGTGGAGGCCGCGGAGCGGGAAGCCGCAGAGAAGAAAGCGGCAATGGAAGCAGCAGAAAAGAAGAAAAATTGCGAGTTGGCAAAGGCGCAGTTGACCCGCACACAGAGCGGAACACGTATCACCCGCTACAACGAAAAAGGCGAGATCGTGTACCTGAGTGACGCTGAAATCGCGCAGGAAACTGCGCGTGTAAAACAGGTGGCGGACTCCTGGTGCAAATAGCCCCGCAACTTTGACCGGCCCGGTATCGCCAAGACCTTAACGACGTCGGTGCCGGCGGCTTTCCGCGGCGGCACGACGGCGTCTTGCCTGCTTCGGATCAGCGCTCAGTGCGCGGTAAATCTCGACCCGGTCGCGGTCGCGCACACCGGTGGCCAGCGCAACCCGCCGGCCCCACACACCGATCCGCTGTGTGTTCAGATCGATTTCCGGATGGCGAGCGGGGATCCCGGAGGCATTGATCGCCTCTACCACCGGCGCGCCCTCCTCCAGCTCGACTTCGACGGCTTCCTGCGCCCCGGGCAGGGCGTAAACCACCTGGACGACGACTTTCATCGCTTGCCGTAGATTTGCTGCGCGCGTCTGACGAAGGCTTCGACGAAGGTGTTGGCAATGTAATGAAACACCGGCCCGACCAGTTTCTCCAGCAGTCTGCTGGAGAATTCGTAGCGAAGACGGAACTCGATCTTGCAGGCTTGCTCGCCCAGCGGCTTGAAATGCCAGCTGCCATCGAGTTGGCGGAACGGCCCGTCCACCAGTTTCATTTCGATCAATTGCGGCGGCCGTGACCGGTTCTCCGTGGAAAAGCGCTGCCTGATGCCGCGATAGTCGATCCTGATCGCAGCATGGGTGACGTCGCCTTCTCGCCTGAGCACTTCGGAGCCGCCGCACCAGGGAAGGAATTCAGGGTACCTGGCGACGTCCTCCACCAGCGCATGCATCTGCGACGCGGAATACTCGACCAGCACGGACTTTTCCACCAGCGTCATTGAGATTACCGGAGAGCTTGTGCAAGAAGGGCTGGTAAAATACACGACCACCGCAAAAAAAGCACACGCGTCTCGAAAGCCCGGACCGGAAATGAGCATCGTTCAGAACAAGAAAGCCTTTCATGATTATTTCATCGAAGAGCGGTTCGAGGCCGGATTGGCGCTCGAGGGCTGGGAGGTCAAGGCAATCCGCGCCGGCGGCGTGCAGCTCAAAGAGGCCTATGTAGTGGTGAAAAACGCCGAGATGGTTCTGATCGGTTGCCACATCGGCCCGCTTTCAGCGGCTTCCACTCATGTTCAGGCCGACCCTACCCGCACCCGCAAACTGCTTATGCATGCGGAAGAGATCCGCAAACTGATCGGCAAGGTGGAGCGCGCCGGCTATACGCTGGTGCCGCTCGATCTGCACTACACCCGTGGCCGGGTCAAGCTGGAAATCGGACTCGCCAAGGGAAAAAAACAGCATGACAAGCGAGAGGCCGAAAAGGAAAAGGACTGGAAGCGTGAGCAGCAGAGGTTGCTGCGTCAAAGGACCTGAACCGTCG
>JBOIFZ010000143.1:0-20081 GCA_050741735.1 Burkholderiales bacterium | reverse complement strand
CTCGGGGCGGGCAGGAGCGCATGGAGGCTGTGTCAGTCATTGTGAACGGAGCGCTTATACGGCTGTTCCCGCAGACGGGCGTACCGCTAACGAGTCACAGCCGTCCGGCTACACGGCGTCCTCGCCGTCTTGCCCTCGACCCGAATCGCCTCGGTCGCGCATGCGGGACCTATGCAGAGCTTCCCTAGACAGCTTCTCGATTACACAACAAGGCCCAGCCCACAGCCAGCCTGCGATACACCCACAGGGCATAGCTCAAAACCAGCCATAGCGCGAGAATGACGAAGAACCACCAGAATTTATCGAACAAATCCGCGGTGTCCGACCAGAAGCGATCGAGGAGCACCCACGCCACCGCCCGCTTGTAGTCCACGGTCTGAAATTCCTTGTACAAATGCTCTCCGGCGGTATCGAATGGTTCGGTAAGGACATGGCCAAGATTGGCCAGCGCGTCTCCCAGGCCCGCCAATGCGGTGTGTATTATTTTGAAAAGCTGGTTCATTGCTGAGATTGCCTCGTCGACCCCGGGTATACCTGGAGGTCTGATCGGGGGGATTTTCGGGGCGACGCGTTTCACCTCTGTTTTTGCCTTCTGAAACTTCTCGTCGACGACCTTCATCTCGTATTCGATCTGCTTTAGCGTTTCTCCGTAGAGCTCATTTGTGACGATGCCCTTGATGCGGGTACGCACGTCCTGCCACGGTCCGCACGACCCGTCGTCGGGGAGCGGCTGTTCATTGAGTCGCTTGACGAGATCCTGCAGCGCTTTCTTTTTTGCATCGTCGCCGGCCGCAACGTAGTTTCTCCTCTCATTGTCATCGTTCATCGCCAGAGTTACGTAGTTAACAGTTGCACAGGTATTGCGCTTGATCGCGGTGACCGTGCTCCATATCATCAAGCCCAGGGTCACGACCACGACCGCGGGCAGAAAGGTGTTGACGATCATCGCGAATCCGCTGACCTGCCTCAGCGTCGGTAGCTGCATATCGACCTCCTTTCGTTAAACGAACGAAACAGGGACGCAAGTAATGACTCAGGCTTGGCTAATTGCATAATGATCTCAGAGGTCCATGGGGTCAGGCTGAGGTAGCCCTAGTATTGTGGACATTGAATTGGGGGACAATTTACCCAGATGGAACTGATCCCGCTCTGGATCAAGCTCTCATACACGGCATTCGTGGTCGTGACCGTTGCGGTTTACGCGGTCAATTATCCGCTCTGGAACTTCCTGTGGTTCTCGGACATCGCGCTGATCGTCACCGTGCCCGCGCTGTGGCTGGAAAGCAGCCTGCTCGCCAGCATGATGCTGGTGGGCGTGCTGCTGCCGGAGCTGTTCTGGAACGCGAGCTTCTTCTGGCGGCTGTTGACCGGCATGCGACTCGCCGGGCTCACGGACTACATCTTCGACCCGGCGAAACCGCGTTATCTCAGGGCGATCTCGCTGTTCCACGTGTTCCTGCCGCTCCTGCTGCTGTGGATGGTTGCGCGGCTCGGCTACGATTCCGACGCCCTCGTCGCCCAGACGCTGCTCGCCTGGGTGGTGCTGCCCCTCACCTACCGGTTGGCGGACCCGAAGGTGGAAAACGTCAACTGGGCATTCGGCTGGACCGCCGAGCCGCAAAACCGCATGCCGCCGCTCGCGTACCTCGGGCTGGTGATGATTGGATTCCCGGTCCTGCTCTATTTCCCTACCCACGTCTTGCTACAGTGGCTGTTCAGCTAGAGCTCCCACCAAACTCGGGTCGGGCCTGGTCAAGGATCAGGGCTGGCTCAGCCTGACCCCCCTTCACCCGAGCGCACTGACTTCCACGTCAGTTGTCCCCGCCGGGCATCGGCCTTGATCCTGCATACCTGCCCCCATGTTTAATCCGTCGCGCGAAGACGTGCGCCGTTTCTTCTTCGAAGCATGGCGCAAATACCGCACGCAGGCAGCGCTGGAAGGGCTGGAAAAAACCGCGCTCGAAGTGGCGCTGCTGCACCCGGAGTATCACGCGCTGCTGGAGAGCGAGGAGCGCAATATCGAACGCGATTTTCTTCCCGAAGGCGGCCAACTCAATCCCTTCCTGCATCTGTCGCTGCATCTTGCTCTCGCCGAGCAGATCTCGATCGATCAGCCGCGCGGAATCCGCGGCCTGTACGCGCAGCTTCTGACGCACGCGCACTCGCAGCACGATGCGCTGCACCTGCTGCTGGAATGTCTGGGAGAAGCGGTATGGCGGGCGCAGCGCGATCACGCCGCGCCGGATGAAGAGGCTTATCTGGACTGCATTCGCCGCAAGCTGGGATAGCGGCGCCGTCTATTTGACGGACAGACCTTTCTGCGCCGCGTACCAGGCGGCAAGTTCGGTGATCTGCGCATCGCCGAGTTCGCGCACCTGCTCCTGCATCACCGGATGCGGCCGAACCCCGGACTGGTATTCCCTCAGGGTCTGGTCAAGGTAGCCGGCGCTCTGGCCCGCGATCAGCGCGATCTCGTGGGCTACCGGCTGGGCACCGTCGGCACCGTGGCAGGCGGCACAGCGTTCGACGCCGGCGGGCGCCGTCGCGATGCTTTCCCCCACGACCTTCGGCACGGCCGCATAGTGAGCCGCGAGGTCGGCGATATCCTTTTCGCTCAAAGCACGCGCCACGTCCCGCATCGTCGCGTGCGCACGCCTGTCTTCCTGGTAGGCGCGCAAGGCGGCGATCAGGTATGCGGCGCTCTGCCCGCCGAGTTTGGGCATGCTCTTGAAGCCGGATTGACCGTGACAGGCGTTGCAGGTCACGGTCTTGCGCTTGCCCGCGACCGGGTCTCCCTCAGCGGCATGGGAAAGTGCGGCGACCGTCAGAACCATCGCGAGCCATATCCGGACCGGAAAACACATGCTTCGCTCCTGGGTCAGACAAATGAAGAGAAGCCGACGGCTCCTCTTTTTTTCACACTTTCCGCGTCTAACTCACGGCACACATGGCGGTCTTGTTCTTGCCCGCCGCGGGATCCCCTTCGGCGAGCAGCGGAGCGGCCACGGACGCCAACACGGCGAACGGACCAACAATGGCGAGGCTGCGGAATTTCATGACTTGGAGCGATTCTGGTCTTGGCAACAAAAAACGGCGCAACTCTAGCCGAAGCGCATACCCCGGTCAACGCTGAATTCCCGGGAGCCTGAATCCGGATTCCGAGCCGCAACGTATCGATCCCCTATAATGCGGCGAACGGCCACTCTCGTTGGAACACATGGGTCACCGCCTGACAAAGATCTACACCCGCACCGGCGACGCCGGGACCACCGGACTCGGCGACGGTTCGCGCGTATCCAAGGACAGTCTGCGCATCGAGGCAATCGGTGCGGTGGACGAACTGAACAGCGCCATCGGCGTGCTGCTCGCCGAAACGTTGGCAGACACGGCGCGCCAATGCCTGAGTGACGTGCAACACGACTTGTTCGATCTCGGCGGCGAACTCAGCATCCCGGGATACACCAGCATCGGGGATACGCATGTCGCGCGGCTGGAGGGCCTGCTTGACCGGTTCAACGCCGATCTGCCCGCGCTCAAGGAATTCATCCTGCCGGGCGGTTCGCGCGCCGCCGCACTGTGCCATGTGGCGCGCACCGTCTGCCGCCGCGCCGAACGCCGGGTGGTCGCCCTTGCCGCCGCGGAACAGTCGTCCCCGGCTTTGCAGCGCTATCTCAACCGGCTCTCCGATCTGCTGTTTGTGCTCTGCCGGGTGCTCAACCGCGACGCCGGCGTAACCGACGTGTACTGGCAAAAAGGCAAGAACCGCGGCGAGCCCGCGTGACAGCCATGGATGCGGGACAACTCTCCCACCTGCTTTCCCGCTGCGCCCTGCGCGACCAGCAGGCATTCCGGACGCTGTATCAGCATAGCTCGGCGAAACTGTTTGCCGTTGCGGTACGTATAACCCGTAGAAGGGACTGGGCCGAAGAAGTGCTGCAGGAGAGTTTCATCAATATCTGGAACCATGCCTCCGGCTACAACGCGGCGAAAAGTGCACCGATGACCTGGATGACCGCCATTGTGCGCAACCGGGCGTTGGATCTGCTGCGCCGGCCGCGGGAAGTCGAAATCGACGAGGGCCACGAGGACCTGATGGCATCGATCCCGGACGAATCCCCCGGTCCGGAGGAACTGCTCAAGCGCTCCATGGAGGCCGGCGCGCTGGCGGAATGCTGGAAGCAGCTGACCGGCGAACAGCAGAAGAGCATTGCGATGGCTTTCTTCAACGGTCTTTCCCACGGCGAACTTGCGCGGCAGATGCAGAAACCGCTCGGCACCGTGAAGACCTGGATTCGCCGCGGGCTGGAACGCCTGAAAAGCTGCCTTGATGCACGGGGCATATGACGCAATCCTGCTGACAACCCGGTACATCGGATCGCGAAAATGAAATTCGCCAACGAAGAGCTGCGCAACAAACTGGCCGCCGAGTACGTGCTCGGCACCATGTCCGCGCGCGCGCGCCGGCGTTTCGAAATCAACCTGAAGGAGAACCCGGCGTTGCGGCGCGCGGTGGCAGAGTGGGAGGAACGTCTGACGCCACTGGCACTGGCGGCTCCGGAGGTCGAGCCGCCGTCACGCGTCTGGCATGCCATCGAGTCCAGAATCCGCCGCGGCAGGCAGGCCAAGCCGAGCTTCTGGGAAAGCCTGTCGTTCTGGCGTTTTTCGTCCATTGCCAGCGGGCTTGTGGCGCTGGCCTTGCTGATCCTGGTGGCAGTTCCGGTCCCGGTTACGCCTCCGGCTGACGGCACCAGGATGGTGGTGGTCATGAACGACCTGAATACCAGAAACCCGGCGATGACGGTGTCCTGGGAACCCGGCAAACCCGGGAAACGCGTCATGCGCATCCGCGTCATCGCCCACGCCGACATGGCGCCGGGAACGGCATGGGAGCTGTGGATGCTGCCAGGTGAGGATCAAAAACCAGTATCGCTGGGGCTGATCACCACCCACGATGCCCAGACCGTGGTCGTGCCCGAGCCGCTGGCCGCAAAGCTGGACCAGGCCCAGGGCCTGGCGATGAGCGTCGAGCCCGCAGGCGGCTCACCCACCGGCTTGCCTACCGGCCCGGTGCTCTACGCCGGCCAGTGCGTCAAGACCTGAATCACCTCACCCCCCGCCCTCTCCACTAAAGTGGAGAGGGGCGGGGTGAGGTGGGGTTTCTGTCCCTGATTGAGTCCAGATCGGCGCAGATCTTTTCCGCGGCATCGAGAACGCGCGGCGTTTGCCGGGTTATGAGGTCGGCGGAGACGGTGAAAATCGCCCCCGCTCGCACTGACTTGAGATTGGGGTAACGTTGCCAGCCTTCCGAGCCGGCGTCTTCGGCTTCGGAACCGATGATGATGGCATCCGGGTCCGCGGACAGCACCTGTTCCGGTGACACGACTGCGGCCAGTTGCGGCAGAGCGGCAAAGGCATTGCGCGCACCGCAGCGCCGCAATACGTCGCTGATCAGATGCTCGCCGTTGACGGTGATCAGCGGTTGATGCCACGCCTCAAACAACACGCTCACCGCAGGCTTTCCACGGTAGCGCTCGCGCAACCGGTCTGCACGCGAGACGAAGGCCCGCGCCGCAGCCTGCGCGCGTGCGCCCGTCCCCAGCAACACGCCCAGCATCCGTATATGGCGCGGGATGTCCTCGATCCGCCGCGGCTCCAGCACCAGCACGGCGAACCCGAACCTCTCCAGACGTTCCACATCCGCGATGCGATTGCCACTACCCCACGCCAGCACCAGGTCCGGTCGCAATGCCAGGATTCGCTCGAAGTCGAGTCCCGCGGCATCGCCGACTTCTGCGAGGGCCTGCGCCTCAGGCGGAAAATCGCTGCCCCGCACCTTCCCGACCAAACGATTGCCGGCGCCGGCGACGAAGACCAGTTCAGTGAGATGCGGCGCCAGCGCAATGACCCGCTGCGCCGGCGAATCGCGGCGCAGCACAACGCCGCGATCGTCGATCACCTCGACGGCCGCCAAGGCGGTTACCGCGAAAAACTGGAAAGCCGAAATTACAGGTAAAACCAGGCCCCGCATTGGCAGCGCAAGTGCTCAGCGTTCCATGTAGTGGAGCAGGTTGGAACTGGTCTGGCGCAGGCGCTGCGACAGCAGGGTCACCAGCTTGACCAGGACCTTGGTCCCGAGACCTGGCTCCTCGAGGATGATCTGCACCATGCTGTCGCGCGATAGCACGGCAAACGTAGTCGACTCAAGCGCCACGCAGGTGGCGAAGCGCGGTTCGCCGTCGATCATCGACATCTCGCCCAGCGTTGCACCAAGGCCGACCGTTGTCATCGGCTGGAGCTGGCCGTGCGAATCGGTCTTCACGATTTCCACCCGGCCCTGAATGATGAGCAGCATGTAATCGTCGATGTCGCCCTCGCGGATGATCATCTGCCCTGATTCGGCACGGTAGGTCCGCATGAAACCGGTCAGCGTCTGCACGTCCTCGCGGGTGAAGTCCGCGAAGAATTTCGAGTAGCCGATCATGTCGAAGATCTGCTGCGAGAGCGCAGTCCCCTCTCCCAGGTGTTCGAGGGTATTCAGAAGCATGTCTTGCGGCTCCTGGAGGTCGGTATCAGCCACGATCATTGGAAGTCAGGGTGGGAGGGAGTCCCTCGCTCCGGCATTGCCGAATTTCCCTCGGCCGGAACGCATCCGATCCATTATGCGTGAGCGGCCGCAGGCGGTAAAGCCGGATCCGGTGCCGCCCCGAGGGCGGGTTCAGGAGGTCGCCGTTTCCCGGTAACGCCGCGCCAGCTCGACACGCTTTACGCAGGCCTCGCGGGCAATCGCGACGTCGGCGAGGAAATGGGGCAGTTCGTCCAGCCGCAGCGCCTGCGGTCCGTCAACCAGCGCTTTGGCCGGGTTGGGATGAAAATCCACCAGCACCATGTTCGCGCCCGCCAGCACACCCTGGGCGGTGACGTGCATGACGTCGAGGATCCCGTCGGGGCCGGCCATGCGCGAGCCCACCGAATGGCTGGGGTCGACGCATACCGGCATGCGGGTAAGCCTCTTTACCGCCGGCACATGGGAGAAATCCACGAAGTTGCGGTGCGGGTCGCCGAGGTTGGTCTTCATGCCGCGCAGTCCGAACACCACTTTGTGATTGCCCTCGCTGGCAAGGTATTCGGCGGCGTTCAGCGACTCGTCGAGCGTGATGCCGAAACCGCGCTTGATCAGCACCGGGAATTCCTTCTGGCGCCCGACGATCTTCAACAGCTCGAAGTTCTGGGTATTGCGCGTGCCGATCTGCAGCATGACGCCGGTCGGATTGCCGGTGTCGTGCAATGCCTGGCGAATCTCTTCGACGTGCGATTCGTGGGTGACCTCCATCGCGATCACCTTGATGCCGTACTTGCCTGCGAGCTCGAACACATAGGTCAAGCAAGCCTTGCCGTGGCCCTGAAACGCATATGGGCTGGTGCGCGGCTTGTATGCGCCCATGCGGGTGCACTGCTGGCCGTTGATCTCGAGCGCACGCATCATGATTTCGACGTGTTCGCGGCTGTCCACCGCGCACAGTCCGGCAAACACGTGCAGCGTGTCCTGGCCGAAACGCAGGCCCTGGTAGTCGAAATGGGTGGGCCGGGTGTCGCCGCGGTGGCGTCCAAGCACGCGGTATTCCTCCGACACCCTGATCACCCGCTCGACACAGGGCAGGCTCTGCATGTCTTCGACGGCGAGCGCCTTGGTGTCGCCGAGCAGATAGACTTCGGTGACCGAACGCTCGGTGCCCTGGATTCGGTGTATCCGCGTCTTGATGTTCGGCAATAGCGCAAGCGCCTGCATCAATTGCTCGTACTCCGGGTTTTGCGGATCGGCGCTGTCGCTGAGGATGAGAATCATCGAGAATCGGTGAGGGGTGATGGGTGATTGTGTGATTGAGTGATTGAATAATTGGGTGAAATGCCGTTCACTTAATCACTTAATCACTGAATTACTGAATCACCGAATCACCGAATCACTGAATCACCGAATCACCGAATCACTGAATCACCGAATCACTGAATCACCGAATCGCTTAATCACTGAATTACCGAATCACTTAATCACTGAATCGCGGCCTTTCAGGCCGTACCGCCGACGGTCAGCCCGTCAATTCGCAGCGTCGGCTGCCCCACGCCCACCGGCACGCTCTGCCCTTCCTTGCCGCAGGTGCCGATGCCGGAATCGAGACTCATGTCGTTGCCGATCATCGACACGCGCGTCAGCGCGTCCGGGCCGTTGCCGATCAGGGTGGCGCCCTTGACAGGGTAAGTCACTTTCCCGTTCTCGATCATGTAGGCCTCGGCGGCGGAGAACACGAATTTTCCGCTGACGATGTCCACCTGTCCGCCGCCGAAGTTGACCGCGTACAGGCCGTGATTCACCGAGGCGATGATCTCCTGCGGATCCTTGTCGCCGTTGAGCATGTAGGTGTTGGTCATGCGCGGCATGGTGATATGCGCATAGGATTCACGCCGGCCGTTGCCGGTCGGGGACGCGCCCATCAGGCGCGCGTTGAGCGTGTCCTGCATGTAACCCTTGAGGATGCCGTCCTCGATCAGCACGGTGCGTTGCGTCGGATTGCCCTCGTCATCGATATTGAGCGATCCGCGCCGCCTGTTGATGGTGCCGTCATCCACCACCGTGACCCCCGCTGCGGCCACGCGCTCGCCGATGCGCCCGGCAAACGCAGAGCTGCCCTTGCGGTTGAAATCGCCTTCGAGGCCATGGCCGATCGCCTCGTGCAGCAGCACACCGGGCCAGCCCGGCCCGAGCACCACGGTCATGGTGCCGGCCGGTGCCGGCCGCGCCGACAGGTTGGTCGCCGCCTGGTGCACCGCCTTGGCGGCGTATTCCCTGAGGATGTCGTCGCTGAAGTAAGCGTAGTCGAAACGCCCGCCGCCGCCGGCGCTGCCCTGCTCGCGCCGGCCGTTTTCCTCGACGATCACCTGCAGCGACAGGCGCGTCAGCGGCCGCACGTCGGCGGCAAGAACACCGTCGGCGCGCGCCACCAGGATCACCTCGTATTCTCCGGCCAGCGTGGCCATCACCTGCACCACCCCGCTATCGAGCGCGCGTGCGTAGCGCTCCAGCCGTTCCAGCCGCTTCACTTTTTCCTGGTCGGAGAGGCTTCCCAGCGGATCGTGCGGCAGATACAGCTCGCGGCCCTGGGTTCGTTTCACCACCCGGGCCGTGCCCGCACCCCCCTGGCGCGCGATGGCGCGCGTTGCGTAGGCCGCCGATTCGAGTGCCGGCACGCTGATGTCATCCGAGTAGGCGAATGCGGTCTTTTCGCCGCTCACCGCGCGTACGCCCACGCCCTGGTCGATGTTGAAGCTGCCGGACTTGACCATGCCCTCCTCCAGGCTCCAGCCCTCGGAGCGCGAATACTGGAAGTACAGGTCGGCATAGTCCACGCTGTGGCTCATGATCTGGCCGAACACGCGCGCCAGCCCGCCGGCGTCAAGTCCGTAGGGCGCAAGCAGCGTGCTGTCGGCGGTGGCAAACAGCAGTTCGTGGTTGTTGGTCGGATCGTTGGGCATGAAGATCGGTGAACAGTGAACGGTGATCGGTGATTCGGGGATCCAGGTTTGAGGATTCGGATTGAGTTTGAAGTCTGTACAGCCGGACTTAGTTTAGCATTCACTGTTCACCGTTCACTGTTCACCGTTCACTGAGTTTCCGCCTCTCGCCTCATATTCTGTGTATCGCCCGATGCGTAAGCGCCGGCAGACTCTTGCGCAGGCTGGCCTGGTACGCGGGATTGACCCAGGCGCTGACGATGCCCGAACCGCGCGGCAGCCGGTCGAGCACGGTTCCCCACGGGTCCACGATCATCGAATCGCCGTGCGTCTCGCGCCCGCTCACGTGATAGCCGCCCTGTGCCGGCGCCAGGACGTAGGACAGGTTTTCGATCGCGCGCGCCCGGACCAGCGCTTCCCAGTGGGCGCGGCCGGTGGTCTCGGTGAACGCGGACGGAACCACGATGATGTCCACGTCTTTCATGGCACGATACAACTCGGGAAAACGCAGGTCGTAGCACACCGAAAGGCCGATGCGCCCGAATGGCGAGTCCACTACCTTGACCTGCTTGCCCGGTTCGATGGTGCCCTGTTCGGCGAACTTCTCCTTGCCGAGGTCCAGGCTGAACAAATGGATCTTGTCGTAGCGCGCCACCATCTTTCCGCTGTCGTCGTAGACCTGGCACGAATTGTAGATCTTGCCCTCGACCGGCGTTTCCATCGGCACGGAGCAACCTACCAGCCAGATCTTGAGCCTGGCCGCGGTCTCGGCGAGAAACGCCTGGATCGGTCCGTCGCCGTCTTTCTCGCGGATCCTGACCTTGTCGGTGGGGAGCATCCCCATGATGGCGAAATACTCCGGCAGCACCACCAGCTTCGCGCCTTCTGCCACCGCCATTTCGATCAGCCGGCCGGCTTCATTGAGGTTGGCGGACACGTTCGGCCCGGAGGCCATCTGCACTCCGGCTATGCGAAAGCCGTGCGGCTGGTTCTTTGACCCGCCTGCGGGAGAATCTTCGCGTGCGTCGTGCACCTTGGTGCGGCCGAATCCCGATCTGTTGATGGTTGCCATGTCTGGTCTGGTTGAAACAGCGCGAATTGTAACCTGCTCCGAGCCTCTTTCTAACGCCTTGGCGAAGCAGTTTCGGCGGGCATGTTGATGCGCGCCACCACCGGGTCGGCCCAGGTGCCGCTTACCGAATATTCGAACGACGCGGCCTGACTTAAGGGGTCCTTGAGCGCTTTCTGGGCGATGTAAGCCGCCACGCCCACCGCCGGGCTCACGATCGCGCCGGCCACCGCAATGCTTCCCGACAGCAACGGCGTGACGCGCACGATTAGACTCTGCGATTCGGCCGCGAGGTCCACCTGGCCGCGCATGCCCACGCGTGCCGCCGGGCCTTCCATCACAAAGTTTTCCGTATGCGCCACGCCGTTGGCAATGCTCAGATTGGCGCTGATGCGGTCGAAGGTGAAGCCCTTGCTGAACACGTCCTCAAAATCCAGCGAGGCGCGGCGCGGCAGCGCCTGCAGGCTCAGAATGCCCAGCAGCTTTGCCGCGCCCGGCTCGATCTGGCGGAATCGGCCTTTCTTCGCTTCCAGTTTGAGTCTTCCCGAAAGCGACGGGATGTCGACCCGACCTGGGCCGCCTGCCCAGGCGACCGGTCCTTCGAGCAGCGCCGAACCACCTGCGACGCTCTCGTGCAAGCCTACCCGCGAGAAAAATTTGCCGATGTCGTTCACGTCAAGCCGCACCGCCACGTCGGTGCGCGACACCTCGCCAACCGCCCACCGTCCGTTGATGCTCAGCTTGCTCTCCGGGTTGGTGATCTCCAGGCGCTGCAGGCGCCAACCCGACGGATCGGGATCGGCGAGCACGCTAAGGCGCCCGAAATCCTTACCTTCATAGGTGAAACTTTCGGCAATCAGATCGACCGAGGGCAGGCGCTCTCTGGAAAAGCTGTCCGGCGCGCCGGCCTCAAGGGTGGGGGTCGGCGGCGGAAGCGTGAGCCGGGCCAGGCGCGCAGACAGGCGGCCCTCGCCTGCCGATGCCCACGACAATTGACCGGCGATCTCGCGCCCCGAAAGCGCGACCTGCCATGCCGAGTCCTGCCTTGTAGCATTGACCCTGAGGTCGTGGAATCGCCTCCGATTGGCATTGAGGATGCCGATCTTCAGATCGGCGCCGGCAAGTTCGATCGGAGTGCCGCCCGGACTGCCTGCGAAAATGGGGCGCCAGCTATCCACGTCCACCACATTCAGGCTGCCGTTCACCCACAAGCCATCGACCGCCGGCAGCGAAGCAACCGCACCCAGGCTTACCATGCCGCGCCGAATGCCATCGGGATCCGCTGAATCCAGCAGCAGCCGCGCCGAGGCCACCTTGCCCAGATCGATCGCGAGCAGGCGCTGGCGCCCGGGGCGCTCGCGCAACTCCAGGTGCAGGGGCAGGCTGGCGCCCGCGGCCTTTGCAAACGGGGCGGGCAGCGTCGAGCCGATTCCCACCAGATTCGAATCGAACGTGAGGCTGGCCATCTTGTCGCGTACGCCGATGTTTCCGCTCCATTCGGTCTGCCCTTCGACGAACTGCAGCGCCGGATGGTTCGATACGCTGCGCAGATGGCCCGCGTCCAGCGTGCCGGCGACATTGAGCACCATGCCGCCGTCCTTCTGGTTCGACGCTTCGAAGGAAACCGGATTGCCGGCCAGCCGGGCGCGGCCGTCCTTGACGCTCACGCTTTTCGTGGTAAAGGCGATGCGCGCGCCGAATCCTTCCAGCGGCGGCAGGCGCGGGTCCACGGTTACCTGATTGTCGCGCATTGCCAGGACACCCGAGATCACGGGGTCGACGCCCTTCTGCAACGGCAGGTCCAACTCGAGATCGAGCCGGGCATCGCCGCTCGCCTTCATGTCCGCGGTGAAACGGTCGATATGGCCCGACACCGGGGTGGATTCGACGAAGCGCAGAAACTCCGCAGTCGGTCCTTCGGCCACGCCTGTCACCACAAGATGTTCGTTGTGCTTTCCGAGTTCGGGGATGGAAGCCAGCACGTTGGATAGCCGCAGCCCCAGGATCGAACCCGCCTGCGGGCGTATTTCCATGCGCCGGCCGCGAAATACCACCTCGGCGGCAGCGTTCGTCAGCGGCGGCCAGCCATCGACATAGTCGAGCGTCACACCCGTCACCCGGGTTTTCACCTCGAAAAATCCGGTCTTCTCGTTCTCGAACGGAAATTTCTTGAGCGGACCCTGCAGTCGGAAACGCACGTCGCGCGATTCGCCCGCCAGCAACGCCCGCTTGAGCCACGCCTGCGTCTCCGGGGCGATCACCGGCATGTAGCGCCACACCTGGCGCGCATCGGCGCGCACCAGCGAGCCGGCCAGATCGACGCTGCCCGGGCCTCCTTCGGGGTCGGTGCGGTACCAACCGTACACGTTGCCGGCCAGGTGCTCGTTGGTAAACGCCACGCTCTTGAGGGTAACCAGTGTGTGGCCCTCCTGGAACTTCCAGTCTGCTTTTGCGGTGAGATAGTCCAGCGTCACTTCTTCGCTGAACACGTGCGGCAATTCGACGTGACCATCGCGGGCGCTGAGCGACACCGTGCCGCCGCCCTCATTGGCGTCGAACTGGCCGCTGATGCCGCGAAACCCGGGGAAAGTCCCATCCGGCTTCAGCGTGAGGCCGGAGAACCGCGCGCGGGCAGTGTACGGCCGGTCGGCGTTCCACTCGCCCGCCCAGGAAAACAGGGCATCGTCGACCATGCCGCTCGGTGAGGAGCGCGCCAGCTTGCCGCGCAGCGATGCGTCGAGGGGAAGGTATTCGGCCAGTTCCACCACAGGCGCAAGGTTGAGCCGTTCCAGTCGCAATTCCGAACGGCCCCCGCCATCGCCGGTCGCAGTGCGGGTAAAGGACAATTGCATCGGCGCCAGCGTCAATCCCTCGGCGGTGGTAAAACCGAGCGCCTGCGCGGAGATCTGCGTGCGCCCCCCGCGGCTGTTCCAGGCGAGCCGCCCGCGAAGATTGGCAAGCGCAAGCTCGGGAAGATCGGGCGCGAGCCGCGCCTGCATGTTGACCAGACGCAAGTCGGCGGTCGCCGCGGCCACCCGGGGGCCCTCCAGATCCATCCAGACGCGCAGCGAACCGAGACCCCGCGCGACATCGAGCGGCACCTCGATCCAGGTCTGCGCCTGCGCCAGATCGGCGTAACCGAACTCCAGGTACAGGCGCCCGCGCCACGACTGCAGGTCATGCGCGCTGCGGCCCCGCAGTTCGCCGCGAGCCACGATCGGCGACGCGACTGCCGCAGGTGGCGAGGCGTTCAGTCCAAAGCGATGGCTTTCGCCGTCGCTGTCGAGACGAAAATTCACCCTGGTGAGTGCCAGATCCGGCGCGGCGCGGGCCTCGTCGCGCCAGAGGATCTGTGCATTGCGCATCACCACGTGAGGCTGCGTCAGCAGCCACTGCGCAAATCCTCCCTCGCCGCCCTGGCTGCGATCGACTGTGATGCCGGCGACCCACAGCACGCCGGCGGCGTCGCGTCTGACTTCCAGCTGCGGTTCGACGATCTCGAGCGTGTCGAAGCGCACCTCGGCATCGAGCAGCGACAACCACGACAGTACCGCCTCGACCCGGCCCAGACTGAGCGCCTGCTGGTTCAGCGAGTCGAAGACGCGCACATCCTGAAAACTCAGCTCGGGCCGATAGCCCTGCCAACTGCCGGTGATCGCGCCGATCGAAACCCGTTGTCCCGCCGCCCGGCTGATTGCCCGCGCGATCGGTTCGCGATAATCGTTGATGTTAGGCAGGACCACATAACGCAGTGCGAGCACCAGGGCGACGAATATGATGCCGGCGGCCAGCACCGTGTAAGTTGCGAGGCGATACGTCCAGAGCGAACCGTGCTTGAGAACGAAGAGGCTGCGTTTGAGAACCACGGTTTGACGTTGTCGGGGCGAAGGATAGGTTCAGTTAAGATACGCGAACGGCAAAAAAATTCCCTGGATGCTCTGGCTGCGCCCGCATGTCGTCTGCGAACCTTTCCGGCGCACCGTTGACGCGCGAGACGACGATGCGTTGACATCGGCCGGGCGCCAACCCCGATTCGGGTATCCTGCTCTCAAGATTTCCGGATTCTAGACTACCGGAGCATGTCTTCCCCCGCATTTTCGAACGGCACGCAATCCGAAAGCATCGCGCGCGCGGCGCGGCTGTCGCGCTACGCGCGTCACCTGCTGTCGGGCAACCCTGCGCTCGCGGCCGAAGCGGCGGCAGATTCGCCGTTTGCGCCCGACGAAATGCGCGCGCGCCTTTCCGGCGCCGACTTCGGCGACGAGGACGCGCTCAAGACCGGACTGCGCCGGCTGCGTCAGGCGGTCATGCTGCGTCTCATCACCCGCGAGCTGGGCGGACGCGCCGATCTTGCCGAAGTGGTCGCGACCACCACGGCGCTTGCGGAAGAATCCCTGCGCACCGCGGCCGCACGCCACGCGCAATGGCTGGCACGCGACTTCGGCCGGCCCCTCGGCGTCGCATCGGGAGAAGTACAGGAATTGCACGTGATCGGCATGGGCAAGCTCGGCGGCGCCGAACTCAACGTGTCCTCGGACATCGATCTCATCTTTGCCTATCCCGAAGACGGGGAAACCGAGGGCCCGCGCCGGATCGCCAACAACGAATATTTCACGCGTCTGGCACGCAAACTGATCGCCGCTCTCGGCGAAGTCACCGCGGACGGTTTCGTGTTCCGGGTCGACACGCGGCTCAGGCCCTATGGCGACAGCGGGCCCCTGGTGGTGAGCTTCGACATGCTGGAAGACTACCTCGCCACCCAGGGCCGCGAATGGGAACGCTACGCCTGGGTGAAGGGCCGGACCATCAGCGGCGACCGCGACGCACAGCTCGAGGCCATCGTCGCCCCGTTCGTGTACCGGCGCCACCTCGACTTCAGCGCGCTGGCCAGCCTGCGCGAGCTGCATGCGCAGATCCGCCAGGAAGTGCAGCGGCGCGAGATCGCCGACAACATCAAGATCGGCCCCGGCGGCATCCGCGAGATCGAGTTTCTGGTGCAGGTATTTCAGATCATTCGCGGCGGGCGCGAGCCGCAGTTGCGCCTGCGGCCAACGCTGAAAGTGCTGGCCCTGCTGGGAGAGAAGCAGTTGCTGCCGGCGGCGGCGGTCGCTGAATTGCACGCGGCGTACGTGTTCCTGCGCAATCTCGAGCACCGCTTGCAGTACCTGGATGACCAGCAGACGCAGATGCTGCCCGCGGGCGCGGAAGACCGGCAGCTGGTCGCCGAAATGATGGGCTATCCCGACTATGCCGACCTCGACCGCGACCTGGCGGGACATCGAGGCGTGGTTTCCCGGCATTTCGAAGCAATCTTTGCCGGACAGCCCGAAGATGCAACGGCAGATCCCTGCGCCGAGCTCTGGCTGCAACCGTTACCCGAGCAGGACGCGCTGGCCCGGCTCGCTGCCTTGGGATACGCCGACCCGGCGCGCATTTTCCGACTGCTTTCAGACATCCGGTCCAGCGGCCGCTATCGCCGCATGGCGGCCTCCGGCCAGGCGCGCCTGGACCAGTTGATGCCGAAATTGCTCAAGCTCGCTACCACGTTCCCTGGCCCGGACGCGACTTTCGAGCGGCTGCTTCAGGTGGTGGAAAGCATTGGCCGGCGCGAGTCCTACCTGGCGCTGCTGCTCGAGTATCCACTGGCGCTGGCGCGTCTTGCCCGGCTGGCTTCGGCAAGCCCCTGGGCGGCCGGGTATATGGCACAGCACCCGATTCTGCTCGACGAACTGATCACGCCGCAAAGCGGACAGGCGCCGGATGGGTCGCAGCTGCGCACCGCACTGCGCGCCAGCCTCGAGGAACACGCCGGCAACACCGAGCGGCAGATGGATATCCTGCGCCATTTCAAGCAGACACAGACGCTGCGCCTGCTCGCGCTTGACCTTGCCGGAGATCTGCCGCTGGAAACACTGTCCGACCACCTCAGCGATCTCGCCTGCGTGGTGCTGGAGGAAGTGCTGCGGCTGGCCTGGGACTGCATGAGCGTGCGCCACCGCGACGAACCGCGCTTTGCCATCGTCGGTTACGGCAAGCTGGGGGGCAAGGAACTGGGATACGAGTCGGACCTCGACATCATCTTTCTCTATGACGACGCGGACGAGAGCGCGCCGGAGATTTACGCCAGGCTCGCGCAGCGCATCAACACCCTGCTCACCAGCACCACCTCCGCCGGCGTGCTCTACCAAACCGACCTGCGGCTGCGGCCCAACGGCGCGGCCGGCTTGCTGGTAAGCAATATCGACGCATTCCGCGACTATCAGTCCAAGGACGCGTGGATCTGGGAACACCAGGCCCTTACGCGCGCGCGCGCGGTCGCTGGCGACGCGCAAATCGGCGCCCGCTTCGAGGCCATCCGGATCGAGGTGCTGCGCCGACCGCGCGACCTGGCCTCGCTCAGGCAGGAGATCCGCGCGATGCGCGACAAGATGCGCCAGAGCCATCCAAACGACACCCGGCTGTTCGATCTGAAACACGACCGCGGCGGCATCGTCGACGTCGAGTTCATGGTCCAGTACCTGGTGCTCGGTGAAGCGCACCGCCATGCCGAGCTGACCGGCAACATCGGCAACCTGGCTTTGCTCAAGCTTGCCGCCCGGCTCGGACTGATGGCGGAAGACTTGGCTGTGGCCACCCATGCGGCCTATCGCGAGTTCCGGCGCCTGCAGCACCAGTTGCGCCTGCAAGGCGAGCGCTACGCGCGCGTCGAACCGGCGAGCGTGGCCGGACACGCGCAGGCAGTGGTCAAGCTATGGGAGCGGATATTCTCGGAACAACCGGCCTGAAACAAACCTTGAACCACAGAGGGCACAGAGAACACAGAGGAAAAACAAAAACGAGGAGAAGAACAATTAGATTAAATGGGGTAACTGTTCGCGAACCTGCGCCGCCAAGTTTCACTGCGATGGATCATCAGCCAATGAAAGGTTTTAACCCCGGCATATCTTTGCTCTTGCCTTTCCTCCGTGTTCTCTGTGCTCTCTGTGGTGCAAGATTTTTTTTGGGTCAAGGTTAAGAACGGCTAGCCGGAGGAGAGCTTGCCGGTGAGACGGTAAACCGTGGTCTCGCCCTTGCCCTTGATGGCGATCGTGCGCGGCTCTTCGAAGGAATAGCGGTGGCCGAGCCGGCGATAAGTGGTCTTGTCGACCAGGATCATGCCGCCGGCCGCCTCGGCAGTGAGCCGGCTGGCGAGATTGACAGTGTCGCCCCACAGGTCGTAGATGAAGCGCGTGGCGCCGATCACGCCCGCGATCGCCGGGCCGGTCGCGATCCCGATATGTAGCTGTACCGCCAGCCGCCGCAGTTGTGCATCGGTCTGGGTCAGTTCCATCATCTCCAGCACCATGTCGGCGACATGATCCACATAATTGAGCCGGTTTCCTGCCAGCCCTCCTACCACCATGTAGGCGTCACCGATGGTCTTGATCTTGTCCAGGCCGTATTTCTCGGTCAGCTTGTCGAAGCGGGTGAATACCACGTCGAGGAAGGACACCACCTGGTTCGGCGTCAGCTCCTCGGCCAGGCGGGTAAAGTCCACCACGTCTGCAAACATCACCGAGACGTCGGCAAAACCGTCGGCGATTGTGCCGGGCTGCAGCTTGAGCCGCTCGGCGATGTGGGTGGGCAGGATGCTGACCAGCAGCCGTTCCGACTTTTCACGCTCGATACGCACCAGTTCGTGCTGCTCGGCGAGCTGTTTCTCGTAGCGGTTGCGTTCCTGGACGAAATGACGCAGCAGCAGGTACACCATCGTGGAAATGATGGTGAAGTTCATGACGAAGAAAACCGCCACGGTCCTCAGCGGGATGCCGTAGTCTTCGCCTGTGGCGAGGAAGAAATCGAACACGCCCGACAGGATGGTCAGCAACACGTAAACGAAAAACCAGGGGATCGACTCGCGCGGGCCGTAGCAGATCATGGCCCCGATCGGCGCCAGGATCGCCAGCAGCGCGATGCCCGAGGAGCTCACGAAGCTGCCTATCGACCACTGGATGATGAAGGGAAAGAACAGGAACAGAGACAGTTGCGCCAAGCGGAAGAAATCGAAATTTCGGGTGCGCAGGTAGATCACCACCACCAGCGCCGAAAGGATCTGGAAACCCAGCGGTATCGTGGTGGACAGCTTCAGCCCCATCCACCAGTAAATCGCCAGCCAGAGGATGGCAGCGAGGTTCATCAGGCCACTGGCGAAAATGAGCAGCGTCTTGCGCAGCTTCATTTCCTCGCTGTCGTTCGCGTCGATCGCCGCGTCGCTCAGACGCGAAAGCAGCCCGCGTCCGGCGATTACGGCAGTTTTGACGGGTTCGTCCATGGAATTGATTCTGGTTTTTCGGTTTCGGTTGTTTTTCTTGGCGGCAGCGGCTTCGAATGGGTCCAAGAGTAAAGCATTCGAGCGCGTTCCCGCAAGGCAAACGAGGGGAGTTCTGCAAAGCCCGGCGTCTGCGCTAGAATTAATGCTTTTTCAAGGGAGTTAAGCAACATGTCGATGGCCGACCGCGACGGTCTGATCTGGTACGACGGCAAAATGGTGCCCTGGCGCGAGGCGACCACACACGTGCTCACCCATTCGCTGCACTACGGACTCGCGGTATTCGAGGGATTGCGCGCCTACAAGACCGCCAAAGGCACCGCCATCTTCCGTCTGAAGGAGCACACGGAACGGCTGTTCAATTCGGCGCACATTTACATGATGAAAATCCCCTACGACCGGGAAACGCTGATCGCGGCGCAAGAAGAAGTGGTACGCGCCAACAAGCTCGAATCCTGCTACGTGCGCCCGATCGCCTTCTACGGTTCGGAAAAGATGGGCGTGTCTCCCAAGGGTGCGAAAGTCCATGTCGCCATTGCCGCCTGGCCCTGGGGCGCCTACCTGGGCAGCGAGGGCCTGGAAAAGGGCATCCGGGTGAAAACCTCGTCGTACGCCCGCCACCATGTCAACGTGTCGATGTGCCGGGCCAAGTATTCCGGCACCTACGCCAACTCCATCCTCGCCAACATGGAGGCCACCGAACACGGCTACGACGAAGGATTGTTGCTGGATGTCGACGGGTTCGTTGCAGAGGGCGCCGGCGAAAACCTGTTCATGATCAAGAACGACAAGATCGTCGAACCGGAATTGAACTCCGCGCTGATCGGCATCACCCGCGATTCGGTGATCCAGCTCGCCGCCGACCTCGGTTTCACCGTCGGAGCGAAACGCATCACCCGCGACGACCTGTACATCGCCGACGAGGTGTTCTTTACCGGCACCGCCGCCGAAGTCACGCCGATCCGTGAAGTGGACGGCCGTACCGTCGGCACGGGAAAACGCGGACCGCTAACCGAGAAACTCCAGTCCATGTTCTTCGACGTGGTCAACGGCCGGTCGGAGAAATACCGCCACTGGCTGCATTACGTCTGAGCGCCGCGACCAGGCAGCCATGGACCCGGTCAAGAGCGTCGGCAAGGAGCGCCAGGCCGAGGTGACGGCGGCTGAATTGCCGCTGCACTGCCCTCTGCCGTCGCAACA
>JBOIFZ010000142.1:0-7087 GCA_050741735.1 Burkholderiales bacterium | reverse complement strand
AGCCGCGCTTTCGCCGACGCCGCGCTGTTGCACGCGGTAAAGCCCTGGTCGAGCATTTTCTTCGCGTTCTTCACCGTGCGGAGCATGTGCTCCTCGGGCGGTACGAAACCGAGGGATTCCAGGTCCGGCGTGTCGAGGAAGGTCAGGTGCGAGTGGGCTTCGACCAGGCCCGGCATCAGGGTCGCCCCACCGCCATCCATCACTTGCGCACCCTCGGCCGCGATTTTCGAGCCCTGCGGCGCGACTGCCTTGATGCGGTTGCCTTCGACCAGAACCTGGCCCGCGTACGCCGGTGCGCCGCTGCAGTCCAGTACATTCACATTCTTGAACAGAACCTTAGCCATTTTTGCCCTCCTTACCGTAGAACAGATTGATGCCGCTGCCGGCGTCGAAAAACTGCAGCTTTTCCTGTTTGAATGAAAACCTCACGCTCGAATCGATGCCCAGTTCCAGGCGCGCCGGAACGGTGGCCTTGAGCAGGCATTCGTCCACCCGCAGGGTCACCACTTTCTCCACCCCCTGATTCTCCACCCCATGGACCCGGGCTTCAACTGTCCCGTTGGCACCGACGATGATGTCCTCGGAACGCACGCCCAGCGTAACCGGTCCGGAAATCCGCAGCGCCCGCCCGCCGCCCGCCCCATCCACCGGCACTTCGAGCTTCCCGGGCACCACCACCGCCCGCGCGCCGGCCACGTTGGCCTGCATCAGGTTCATCGCCGGGGAGCCGACGAAAGTGGCGACGAAAGTGTCGTGCGGCTGATTGTAGATCTGTTGCGGGGTGCCGACCTGGACGATGCGGCCCTGGTTGAGCACGCCCACCTTGTCGCCCATGGACATGGCTTCCACCTGGTCGTGGGTCACGTACAGGAAGGTGGCGCCGAGTTTCATCTGCAGGTCCTTCAACTCGGCGCGCAGGATCTCACGAAGCTTCGCGTCCAGGTTCGACAGCGGTTCGTCCATCAGGAACACCCGCGGCTCACGCACGATCGCGCGGCCGATGGAGACGCGCTGCATCTCGCCGCCCGAGAGCCGGTCGGTCTTGCGCCCCAGCAGGTGCTCGATGCGCAGGGTCTTCGCGGCCTTGCCGATGCGCGCATCGATTTCCTGCTGCGACATGCGACGAACTTTCGATTTGAGCGGAAATTCCAGGTTCTGCCGCACCGTGTAGTGCGGATACAGCGAGTAATACTGGAACACCAGCGCCACGTCACGCTCTGCCGCGCTCCAGTTCAGAACGTCCGACCCGTCGATCGAGATGGTGCCGCCGTTCGGGCTGTCGAGTCCGGCGATCAGCCGCAGCGTCGTGGTCTTGCCCGCACCGGTGGGTCCCAGCAGCACGAAGAACTCGCTGTTGCGGATTTCCAGGTCGAGCTGGCTCAGCGCAATGTGGCTGCCGAACTTCTTGGTGACCTTTTCAAGTCTGACGTGGGCCATTGTCCTTACAGCCGTATGTGCAGCGATTCCCCGCTGCGGGTGCTGAAGAAATGGGTCTGCGCTTCGTCGAGCTTCGCCCACACCACGTCACCGGCCCTGGCGACGTAACCCGAGGAGGTGCGGGCGCGCAGCATCTGCGTGCCGAACTTCAGGTCGACGATGTCGAAGGGGCCGAGCGGCTCGATGATATGCGCCTCCACCGGCACGTACCCGGGGGTCTGCTGCCGCGCCACCAGCACGCCCTCCGGACGCACGCCGATCGCCAGCTCGTCCTCCGCATGCTTCTTTTCCACGATCAGCGGGTAGAGCTTCTGCGGGAAACTCAGTTGCGCGTCGTTGTTACCCAGGATCACCTGCGTGTCGCTGCCGCCCGGGCGCACCGCGCCGTTCACCACGTTCATGATCGGGCTGCCGATGAACTGGGCGACGAAAAGATTTTCCGGGTGCTGGTACACCTCGGTAGGCGTGTCCACCTGCTGCAGCACACCGTCGTTCATGATCGCGATCCGGTCGGCCATGGACATGGCTTCCACCTGGTCGTGGGTGACGTACACGGTGGTGGCTTCGTTTTCGATGTGCAGGCGCTTCAACTCGGTGCGCATTTCCTCGCGCAGCTTGGCATCCAGCGCGCCGATCGGTTCGTCCATCAGCATCGCCTTGGGCCGGCGCACCAGCGCGCGGCCGATGGCCACGCGCTGCAGGTCGCCACCGGAAAGCGCGCTCGGCCGCTTGTCCAGCAGGTGCTCGATCCTGAGCGCCTTGGCCGCCTCGCGCACGCGTTTGTCCATCGTCTCGCGGCTCTCGTTGGTGGCGCGCAATGGGAAGGCGATATTCTCGTACGCGGTCAGATGCGGGTACAACGCGAATAGCTGGAACACGAAAGCAATGTCGCGATCGGCCGCCTGCAGCGCCTGCACCGGCTTGCCGTCGATCAGGATGTCTCCGGTGTCGATTTCCTCGAGGCCGGCGATTGCCCGCAATGTCGTCGTCTTGCCGCAACCCGACGGCCCGAGCAGCACCACGAACTCGCGGTGCCTGATCTCCAGGTTGAGCTTACGTATGATGTAGTTGTCGCCGAAGTACTTCTCGACGTCTTTTAAGACAATGTCGGCCATTGGAGCGGTGATGGGTGACGGGTGACTGGTGAATTGTGAATAGTGAATAGTGAATAGTGATTGGAATTTACAACCGTCACGTCGTCACGTTCGTCACGTTGTCACGATCGTCTTTCGGAATCGGCTTGATCTTGGAGAACACCAAAAACCCGATCAGCCCGACCAGCATGATGGCCACGCCGTAGCGGTGCAGCACCTCGACCCACGGCTGGCACAGCGCCACGATGCCGACGATCATGGTGTACATGGAGGCCGGCTCGAATACGCGTGCGCTCAGTTCGCGGAAGTTCATTGCACGCTCCCGTAAGACACGCGCGCAGTGACTGGTGACTGGTGACAAGTGACGCGTTTCAGTGTCTTGCCTTTCATCTCCCTCTCCGCGCTTTGGGGGGAGAGGGCCGGGGTGATGTGGGTTCTCATTTTCTTATCGCTCCAAACGTAACGCCCCTGAGCAAATGCTTTCTCAACAGGAACGTAAACACCGCCACCGGCACCAGGAACAGGAAAGTGCCCGCGGCGATCACGGTCCAGTCGGTCACGCCCGAGCCGAGCTGCGACGGAATATACGGCGGCGCGGTCTGCGCCTTGGAATTGGTCATCATCAGCGCGAACGCGTATTCGTTCCAGGCGGTGATGAAGCAGAAAACCGCAGTGGCGGCGATGCCGGTTGCCGCCTGCGGCAGGACTATCTTGAAGAACGCCTGCATGCGCGTATAGCCGTCCACCAGCGCCGCTTCTTCGTATTCGATCGGGATCTCGTCGATGAAGCCCTTCATCAGCCACACCGAGAACGACAGGTTGAACGCCGTGTAGAGGATGATCAGGCCGATGTGGGTGTCCACCAGGCCGACGGTGCGGTACATCAGGAACATCGGGATCGCCACCACCACCGGAGGCAGCATGCGCGTGGAAAGAATAAAGAACAGCCAGTCCTGCTCGCCCGGCAGCTTGAAACGCGAAAAACCGTACGCCGTGAGCGTGCCCATCGCCACCGCCAGGAAGGTACTGGTCACCGCGATGATGATGCTGTTGAGGAACCGGCTCAAATAACCCGAACTCTCGATTTTTCCCTCGGCGCTCTTGATGATGCGTTCTCCGGAATCGAACACGCGCTTCTCGTACCACGGCGCCTTTTCGTACACCTCCCGCTCCACCTCGCCGCGCATCTGCACGCGCGAAGTGAACAGCTTCACGAACGGCGTGGCTTCCGGCTCGAACACCACGGTGGGCGGGACCGTGGTGGCAAGGCTTCTCGGCTTGAACGCGGTGGAACTGATCCAGTACAGCGGCAGCAGGTAGATGACGAGCACCAGGAACACCAGCGCAATCAGCGCCCGGTTCCAGACCCTGTGTCCTTTCGACGTAACCGCTGACATACCTATCTCGCCTTCGCCTGATTCAGGTACTTAACGTAGATATTGGTGATCGCCAGGACCATGATGAGAACGATGTACGCCATCGCGCAGGACTTTCCGGTCTGCCACTCCTGGAATGCCATCTTGTAGAGCCGGATGGCGATCAGTTCAGTGGATTCCATGCTGGTCATGATGAAGGCGATGTCAAAGGTCTTGAACGCCTCCATGGTGCGGAAAATGATCGCGATCAGCAGCAGCGGAGTCACCAGCGGCAGCGTGATGCGGGTGAAGGTGTACCAGCGACTGGCGCGGTCGATCGCCGCCGCTTCATAGAGGTGCTGCGGAATGGCGGACAGACCGGCGAGCGAAAGCAGCATCACGAAAGGCGACCACATCCAGATGTCGGTAAGTGCCACCGCATACAGCGCCACGTTGGCATTGGACAGCCAGGCGAAATCTTCCAGGCCGAGCATGTAGTTGATAATGCCCCACGTGGGGCTGTAAAGCAGTTGCCAGAACAGGCCGACCACCGCCATCGACATCATCATCGGCAGCAGCAGCAACGTGGTGACCAGCCCTTTGGCCGGAATCTTGCGGTTGAGCAGCAGCGCCACGCCGAAGCCGACCAGTACCTGGCCGCCCACCGACACCAGCACGTACTTGGCGGTGATGGTGAAGTTGTTCCAGATGTACTCGTCGGCGAGCAGCTCGCGATAGTTCTGCAGTCCGATGAAATTGGCCGGCTCCGATCCGGACGCCCGGAAATCGGTAAACGAGTATCCGAGCGAGTAGATCAGCGGAAAGATATTGAAGGCGATCAGAAAAATGATCGTCGGAATGATGAACAGATTGCGGATGGCGATATCGCTCAAGCCCCGCCTCGCCGAAGCGGAGCCAGGGTCGAGCCTGGCCAGCATTAGTTCCCCCTCTACCTTCGGCAGGCTGCGTTGTTGTTATTCCCGCCGTGTCACGCAGAAAACGGGGAGGACCGCAGCCCTCCCCGCCAATCACATGACGTGTTACTTGATGCGTCCGTACTTCTTGAAGGCCGCGTCCCAGTCGTTGGCAACGCCGTTCAGGGCTTCTTCAGCCGTGCCCTTGTTGCCGACCACGAAGGGATGCAGGCGCTTGTTCATCGAATCAAGCAGCTCCGCGTACTCCGGCACCGCCCAGAAGTCCTTGACCATGAACATGGTCTGGTAGAAGGCTTCGTTGTACGGCGTGGCCTTGCGGAACTTCTCCGACTTCAGCACCTTGGCGTTGCAGGTATAGCCACCCAGTTCCGCCCATTTCTGCTGAACGTCGTCGCGGATGAACCACTCCAGGAACTTGGTCGCCTGGGCCTGCTTCTTCGAGTACTTGATGATCGAGATGCCCTGTCCGCCGAGCGCAGCGAAGCGCGCCCCGCTCGGACCCTTCGGATTGGCGAAGTAGCCGGTGACCTTGGCGTGCTTGTTGGTCGCCGGGTTGGTGAGCGCCGGGAAGAAGGCGAAGTAGTTCATGCTCATCGCCGCCAGGCCTTCGGTAATCGCCTGGTTGTTTTCCATGAAGAACACCTTTCCCCAGCCGGGAGGAGTGAACTGGTAGAGCTCCTTGTAGAACTTGAGCGCGTCGATCGCGGTCTTGCCGTTGATGATGCCCTTGACCTGGTAGGTCTTGTAATCGCCGAGCTCGCCGCCGTAGCCGAACAGCACATTCTCGTAACCCATTACCAGGGCGTCGTAGCTGTTGTCGGTGTAGATGGCGATGCCGTAACGCTTCTCGCTTGGGCGATGGAAGAACTCGGCGATGTCACGCATCTGCGCCCAGGTCTGCGGTACCGCGAGGTCATAGCCGTACTTTTTCTTGAATGCGGCTTTTTCCTTCGGGTCCTCGAACCAGTCCTTGCGGTAGGACCAGCCGGTCGCATCGCCCTCGAGCGGGATCGCCCAGTACTTGGCGCCGCCCTTCGGGTATTCGGCGTAACTCTGTACCGTTGCCGGCGCCATGCTCTTGTCGACGCCGTGCTTCTTGAAGAAGTCGGTCAGTTCGACGTAGTGGCCCCCGGTTGAACCGGCACCGAGCCACTGCGAGTCGCCGACCACCATGTCGTAGGCGTCGCCGCGTGCTGCGAATTCGCGGAAAGCCTTGGTCTGGAAATCCGGCCACGGCGTGGTCTCGACCTTGACCGTTACGCCGCTCTGCTTTTCGTAGTCCTTGACCAGTTCCTGCAGGTAGTTGGCCGGATCCCACTGCGCCCACAGGATGGTCAGCGTCTCCGCGGCAAACGCCGTGCTGCCGGCGAGCGCGAATACAGCGCCGGCCAGCAGGCCGGACCATTTCTTCTTGCTCATTTGATTCTCCTCCAAGTTGCGTTGGACACTCTTTTGCACCCGGCCGTACTGCTCGAGCCGCCCGGTTGCCCCCTCGAAACACTCGCGGTCTTGCTGCCGCGTTCGCATACACTTCCTGATTCCTGCCGCCAAGTGCTACCTGATCTTTACACGACTTCCCTTCTTCAGCAGCGCACTGGTGCTGCGGGCGCCGTTCCTGCGCGCGCCGCGCGCCGCGACGGCAGGCACTTTGCCTTTGGATTCCCCGGCCAGCGCCGCCTGGATCAGTGCGTGGCAGGTCCATAACGCTACATCCCGCGCATGCTTGCGGTCCAGACCCCAGACGTCCTTCAGCACCACGAAAGCCTCGGTGCCGAAAATCAACGACAACGCCTGGGTCAGGCGGTCGAGCCCCTGGCGGTTGAGCTTGCCCTTCAGCGGTGCGACCGCGGAATTGAGCAACGCGATGCGATGCCCGCGGACCATCGGCGCTTCGTCGCCGAGTGTACCCGCGTGTTTGCGCGCCCACTGGTCCAGCGCGAGTCGCAGCGCCGCCTTCAGCGTCGCCTCATAGAACTCCATGCGCGGATACGCGAAAGTCACCAGTTGGGTGACGCGCTCCTCCGCGTCCTGGGATTCCGATTTCCACGCCAGGATGGGGCCCAGGGCCTCATCCACCGCTGCCTGGATCAATGCAGCCTGGGTCGCAAAGTAACGATACGCCGTTGCCCGCGACACCTGGGCCGCTCCCGCCACATCGCTTACCGAGGGAATGAGCCCGTCCTGCATCAGGCGCATGGCTGCGTCCAGCATGATCTTGCGCATGCGGGCACGCGGCCCCCTGTCGGTCCGCGCCTTTTCTTCCCGC